>DATDWB010000017.1:0-20845 GCA_035289845.1 Candidatus Nanoarchaeia archaeon
GGCAAATAGTATGCTTAAAAGAGGAATGGGAGAAACATTGCGTGGTCTTACCGTCTGGCAACAAGCCAGACATTTTTATGCGAAATGTTTTACCCATAATATGCTTGTGAGGTGCTGTTGATGGAACTTGCAACTAAGCCGTTAAATCCCAGCGTTACAACGGAAAGATGGGTGACGAAATAACTTTCTGAGGTAATAATTTAGCTAGTTCTATAAACATTCTGGAATGATAAATATCTTGAAAACTTCCGATTAATTTATTTTAACAAGCTGTTCCCCTTCATCTCCCTTGGTTTTTTAATTCCTAAAATACTTAAAATGGTGGGAGCAACGTCTGCCAGTCCGCCGGAGTCTAATTTTCCTTCTTTTGTTATAATCAAAGGCACCTGGTTTGTTGTATGGCAGGTTGAACATTCCGGACCCATATCCTCGCAATTACCGTGGTCGGCAGTTATTAAGATTGTACCCGGAAATTGTTTAACAATTCTTCCTAATTGTGTATCAATTGCTTCTACTGCTTTAACCGCTGCTTTGAGGTTACCTGTATGACCAACCATGTCGGCGTTGGCAAAGTTAACAACAAAGAAATCATATTTTTCACTATTCTTTAACAAGGTATCGGTAATTTTCTGTACTTTCATCCGCGGTGTTTGATCATAGGTATTTACTCTTCGGCTAGAAATATGAATACGATCTTCCCACGGAAAAATACATTCACACAAGCCGTTAAAAAAATAGGTGACGTGCGCCCATTTTTCCGTTTCGGCAATACGCAGTTGTTTCAATCCTGCTTTTGAAACGATTTCCCCCAATGTGTTTTGCAGCAAAATAGGTGGAAAGGCGGTTGGCAAGGGCAATTCTTTTTCGTATTGCGTTAGTGTTACAAATTTTAAACCCAATATCTCTTTGCGGGGGAAAGCCGTAAATTGGGGCGCTGTAAAAGCACGCGTTAATTCCCGTGCGCGATCCGAACGAAAATTAAAGAAAATAACGGCATCGTCTTCGTCAACAATACATTTTTTGGTGAATAAAGTTGGTTTAATAAATTCATCTGTTTCGCCTCGAGCATAGGCTTCCTGAAGAACTTCAAACGGATCAGTTTTATGCTGTCCTTTACAATTCACTAAACAGTCATACGCTTTATGTTCCCTCGCCCAGCGATGGTCACGATCCAGGGCAAAATAGCGCCCCATCATGGAAGCCAATGTTCCTACGCCTAATTGCTTCATCTTCTGTTGCAGCTGTTTAATGAATGTGCCAGCACTGTGCGGCGGAGTGTCTCGCCCATCAAGGAAAGCGTGAACATAAACTTCCGGGAGTTGATGTTGTTGCGCTAATTTTAATAACGCGAAGAGATGATCCATGTGGGAATGCACGCCGGCATCACTTAATAATCCCATCAAATGTAATTTTTGTTTCTTTTTTTTAGCATGATTAATTGCGTCAAGAAGTACTTTATTTTTGTAGAAAGAACCATTCTTAATCGCCTTATTGATGCGCACTAAATCGCTTTCTACAATACGTCCTGCACCTAACGTGAGATGGCCAACTTCGGAATTGCCGATGAAGCCTGGCGGAAGACCAACGGCTGAACCAGACGCGTTGAGGAGGGTAGAAGGATATTTTTTGAGAAGAAAATCAAAGTTTGGTGTTTTAGCTAGATTAATAGCATTATCTTTTGAACCTCTTTTGTATCCCCATCCATCGAGAATGAGGAGCAGTACTTTTGGCATGGGTTAAGTATTTTTTTTAGGTTGATAAAACTTTTGGGTGTTAAAATTTATAAATTGGGCTAATTAATGGTATTTCATGACAGCTACCGAGATTATTTGTTGTATGCCAGTGCTGAACAAATGCTGTGGGCAACGCTTGCGTCGTATACCACTGCCTTTGATAGGTTATATGGCGATAAAAGAGTTGTTGAATATGACCTGATGGTTCTTCACGAAAGGTCTAAAGAGGAAAATGTCAGTAAAACGCGAATCGAGCAGAATGGCGCACGATTTATTGAAGGTGTTAACTGGTTAGTTAAACGAAGTATAATTGATTTTGATCTGGAAACAACAACCCTCCGTGAAGCAAGAGCCATTGTTGATATTGCCTTCCATCTTCACCCCGATTCTCCCTATTGCGTAGGTGGGGAGCCGTTTTCTTTCCGAACCAACTGATAGGAAGGTTAATATATCACTTAATAATATTTTGTAAAAATAATAAAATGAAAAACCTAAACGTCGGTTCAACCAACACCGTAAAAATAGAGGCGGTAAGGGAGGCAGTTAGCCGTTACAATTTATTCTCTCCAGCAATTATTAAAGGAATTGAGGTAGAATCCGGAGTTTCTAAGCAGCCAAAATCATTGGATGAAATTATTCGAGGAGCTGTTAACCGGGCCCGAAATGCCTTTGTAAATTGCGATTATAGTTTTGGGCTAGAAAGCGGGCAGATTGAAGTGCCCTACACTAAAACTGGGTATATGTATATCTGTGCCTGTACAATTTATGATGGAAAGGAATTCAACTTTGGTCTATCTCCCGGGTTTGAATGTCCACCGGAAGTAACTCGGCTGGTTTTAGAGGAAGGCTTGGATCTGAATGAGGCTTTTTATAAAGTTGGCCTCACTACCAACCCTAACCTGGGGGCTGGAGAGGGGGTAATTAGCATTTTAACCAATGGCCGGGTGAATAGAAAGGATTACACTCAGTATGCGGTGATAATGGCTTTGATTAAGGTTGTAGGTTAGACGCCTGAGCTTTCCACTCGTTTGTTCACCCGCAGTGGTCGGTTTTCTTGGACCATTTTCTTCCCGATAGATTTATAAATAAATTAGTAAAATAGCTTAATATGGAATTCATAGTTAAGGAAGAAACCAAATTCAAGCTGGTATTTAAGTTAAAAGGTGAAACCCACACTTTCTGTAATGCCTTAAAAGAAGAATTATTAAAAGTTGACGGAGTTAAGATTGCTTCTTATCGGATTGACCATCCCCTAGTTGGTGTACCAGAATTCTTGATTGAAACTTCCGGGACGGAGCCTCGAAAGGCCTTAAAGGAAGCTCTTAAAGCTTTGAAGAAGAAAACCGAACAGTTCCAAGCCGAAGTTTCCAAGTTGTAATTTATAATTTTATACCACCGCCAGCTGGCTGCGGTTTTTTTGATTTCTTAACTTGGTTTGATATCCCGTTGCTCTGCAACGATTAATCAATGATTACCCCAGTTAAGATTAAAAAATTCCAAGTAATTGAATACCCCGCAGCTCTGCTGCGATTGGGATTTTTTAGTTCTAATTGGATTACTATAGAGAAGTTTGCGGATAAATAATTTAATTATGCAAACTTCTCTATAATTCTAACTATCGTCTCAAACCTATCATTTCTAAAAAAGAAAGGGTTATAAATAAAGATTGCTAAAATAATCTTTGCTAGTTTATACCTATTAAATTAGCACTTAGTATAGTAAAGAGGTGTTAACATGGAAACAACCCGAACTAGAACCTGTGAACGATGTACTATCCAAGTTCCTTTGGATAAGGTAAAATTAATACCTAAGAATAATGACCAAAATATGCTGGTATGCGTTGAATGCGGTGATTATCTGCGTCAGGCATCCATGTCCAAAATAACCAACGATTATAAACCGCCGATCAAGAATGTCTATAAATTCAAAGAACAGAAGACTATTTTGAATACACCGGTGGAAAAACAAGCAGCCTTGGATCAAGACAACTTGGACCAAGATCCAACCCCTAATCCCAATAAAGTTATCAAGTTGCTGTCCTGTATCCGGTGCAATTACGACTTTAAAGTTAATCGAGATAAGGCCGGCCGGCTGCATAAAGTAGTCTGTCCATATTGTGGAAAAGCTGATAAAATAACTCCATCTAAAAACAAGCCTGCCGTAAATACTTCCAATAAAACTAGTTTTAAAAAATATTAGGTGGCCGTATGCTGTACATCCACAAGTTAATTGATCTGAATAGGAGAGTCGCAGATTCGGAATGTATACCTCTAGTTCGCGAGTTTAAAGAAAAAATTTGGACTCCTCTCTCTTATGGTCAAATTGATACTTATTTTAAAGATTGTTTAATCACTGAAGAAAGTATAACTCAAATGGAAGAGACCTTGTTTTTGGTCAATATGACTCTAGAAAAGGTTCAAAAATTATTGAATGAACGCAATCCTCTGTATGAGCCAATAAGTATCCAGCGGACTATTAAATTACTGCAAACTATACCGTTAGCTTTGCAGAATAATATATTATTTGCTCAAGAAATGAAGTTATGGTTCCCCACTATGCTTTTGGAAGCCACGCAGATTTTCAACCAGATAAAAACTGTTCCTTCCCGAGAGACGGGAGTGCAGTTAAATTCTAGGCTTAGCCGGTTATTTGAAAGACTGCTGCGAAATAATGATTTTAAGTTTAAGTATGAGGATTTAATTTATGAGAATCATGTCGAGGCAGCTAATGGGCTGGTGGAAAGCATGGGCAAGGGTTTCTTTTTTCATGTTACCTTAGAAGAAGAAATAAAAAAACTCTCTTTTCAACAGATTAAGGGGCGTATTCCCAAGGATGAGCTCAATTTAGTATCGGAGTTAGAGAAGGATATCCAATCCCTCTGCCGGGGTGTTAAGGTAGCTTACGAATTTAATCATAAAATTGTCCAGGCTTCAGTAATATTGTATTCTGGAGTAAAATGGGCGATGGGGTAAAGTTTTTTGAAAACTAGTAAATGACCTAGTCAGTTATAAATTACTGTCATTTGCTATATAGTGAGCGACAGTTTTTAATACTAAACTTATGTCACTCACTAAACCTTCAAAACCTTTATAAGTTTTTAATCCTCATAATTATAAATGGCTTCTTTAGATAAAAATGTAACCTTAAAGTTCTATAAACGTAAAGATGTTCAAGAGGCCATGATTGAACATGCCCAAAACAAAGAAATAGGGATGTGCTACGGACAAGGCTATGGAAAAAGGCCGGACAGTTTAACTTTCCCTCAAGAAATAATTGAATTAGCCCAGCAGGGAGTAACTTCTTTTCATGGCAGTGAGGAATTGTGGTCCAATTCTTTAGCCATTGGCAGTAATTTATCCAAAAAAGAAATAGAAACTCTGCGCATTGGCTGGGATCTGGTACTGGATATAGATTGTGCGGTTATGGAATACAGTCGTATCTGCGCCGATTTGATAGTCCAGTTTTTGGAATACTGCGGAGTAAAAGATATTTCTATAAAATTTTCCGGGAACAAAGGATTTCACATTGGGGTTCCTTTTGAAGCTTTCCCTAAACAAGTAGGCGAAAAATTAACTAAAGATCTTTTTCCCGAAGCCCCGCGCAAGATTGCTTTCTATATCAAAGAGAATATCAAAGAGGAGTTAGCCAAAAGAATATTGGCTTTTGAAAACAATGATTTCTCTTCGGTTAAAGAGAAAGTTAAGCTGGATTCAGCTGACATAATACACTATGAAAATACCAGTCAGGGAAACAAGGTTGCTAAACTTAATGTGGACAAATTTTTGGAGATTGACACCGTGCTAATTTCTTCCCGGCATTTGTATCGTATGCCTTGCAGCCTGCATGAAAAATCGGGGCTGGTTAGTTTGCCGCTAGATCCGCATAAAGTTTTGGAGTTTGAAAAAGTCATGGCTAAGCCAGAAAATATTTCCTCCCTCTCTTTTAAATTCATGGATAGAAATATTGGGGGAGAAAGTGCTCGGAGATTATTAATTCAGGCGCTGGATTTTAAGGTAAAGATGGAATCAGATGATTATTCCCTTTCTGCAGACCCATTATCGGGTAAAAATTATGATGAATTAACTATTGAAAGCCCGATCAAGGAAGATTTTTTTCCGCCTTGCATAAAATTAATTTTAGCTGGGATGGAGGATGGAAAGAAACGGGGTTTATTTTGCTTGATAAATTTCTTGGGCAAGATTGGCTGGAGCAAGCCGGAGATTAAAATTTTTATAGCTAATTGGAACCAAAAAAACAGGGAGCCGCTGCGGGAAGTATATCTCAACGGCCAAATGAACAGTTTTAATGCCGGGGAGAAACTTCCTCCCAACTGCAATAATGAAGGCTATTACAAAGGCCTGGGAATCTGCAAGCCCGATTCTTTATGTGCCAAGATAAAGAACCCCGTAAATTATACTATCTTACGCTGGAAGAGACATCTGCAGGATCGGGAGGAAGAGAAGCCGAAAGCTGAGAAAAAGGGGAAAAAGAAAGAGTATAAGAAAGAAAAGGCTGGCGATGAGGCCAAGGCAGATGCAAAGGTTGAGATAGATTCAAATTTAAATAAAGTGCAGGGACAATAGTTCCATTGTAATATCCACTTAAATTAGATGGGATCATGAACCGAAAATTCACAAAATTTATAGAAGTTGATTAACTATTGTTATACCTATAATTACCGTAATCCTAAATTAGGTTTAAGCCTAATTACTCCCATCCAACAATAAGAACTCTTCTACTCTTTCCTAACAGTATACCTGAATCTAAAACCTTTCGCTATTTCTTCCAGATTTGATAACAAGATCTCATCTTCAACTCTAAGCTCTAACCGTTTTATCTTTACCCCAGGGAGGTTGCTCCTATCTCTTGCCCGGCACATTCTAACCAGAGCGTTATATATACATACAGCATCTTCCTTGTTTTTAAAATAAGCAGCATAAGTCATAGAATCATTAATTTAGCTGCTATTTATAAATATTTTGTCCCTCAATAATAGTCCTGACGAGTTTGCCTTATCCTTCAGTCATTCCCAACCAAAACATTTATAAATAAACTGCCTTTAAAGCAAATTATAGTCCGAGTTCACGCGCTAATTGGCCTAAAAAAGGTTCAAATAGGACTAAGATATGTGAATTCTTAGGATTATATGCAAATTAACTAAAATGGCTGAAGAGAAAACTAAAAATTTTAGGCACATTGTACGGATTGCCAATGTAGACATTCCCGGAGAAAAAACCCTTAAGATAGCTTTAACTAAAATTAAGGGGATTGGGATAAATTTTGCTTCAGTAGCCTGTGCGGTTGCTGGTGTAGACAAACATAAGCAAGCCGGTTTATTGTCTGATTCTGAAATCCAGCGGTTGGATACCGTAGTTAAAAACCCCTCTGAAAAGGGAATCCCCAGCTGGTTTTTTAACCGAAAAAAGGATTATGATACCGGGGCAGACAAGCATTTATTGATGACTGATCTTAATCTTACTCAGGAAAACGATCTTAAGCGCCTTAAGAAGATAAAAACTCTTAGAGGTATAAGGCATCAAAGAAAACTTCCCGTACGTGGACAGCGGACTAGGTCTAACTTTAGAAGAAGTAAAGGTAAGGTGGTTGGAGTTTCTAAAAAGAAAGCTGCTCCAGCCAAAAAAGCGGCTAAATAATAATTTAAATAATAATTAATACTAAAAATAAATTAAAATCAGTGAATAAGAATGGGAGATATCAAAAAATTAAAGAAAAAGTACCAGACTTCAGCTCACCCTTGGATAGCTAAGGAGATTGAGGAAGGAAAAGTTATTAAGAGCGGGTATGGTCTCCGAAAACGGAAAGAGATTTTGATTTCTAGTTCATTTCTAAAAAAATATAAGGATATTGCTAAAAGCCTGATTGCTAGAAAAACTGTTCAATCCGAGAAGGAAAAAGTTTTAGTTTTAAATAAGCTGCAGGAGTTGGGGCTGCTTCCAACTGGTGCTGCCTTGGATCAGATTTTAGGTCTACAATTAAAAGATGTCTTGGAACGTCGATTGCAGAGTATTGTTTGTCGAAAAGGTTTAGCTCGAAGCATGAACCAGGCTCGTCAATTTATAGTTCATCGTCACATTTCTATTGGTGAGCGGGAAATCACTTTCCCTTCGTATTTAGTTTCGTTGGAAGAAGAAGGGCAGATAAATTTTAAGGCTAAATCTCCCTTGGCTGCCGAAGACCATCCCGAGAGATTAATTGAAAAAAATAATTCTAAGACTGAAGAGCCAGATAAGAAAGCTGAAGGTAAAGAAGGCAAATCTAAGGATAAGTCCACTAAATCAACTTCTAAACCCTCGGCTGAATCTTCTGAGGGTGTCTCCAGCGAAGAATCTGCCTCTGAGAACGAAGTAGAAGAACTTCCCGAAGATCCAGTATTGGAAGAAATGGATTTAATTGCTGAGGAGAGTTAAAAAAAATGAAATCAGAAAATCAACCTAACGATCAAGAAATGAGTTCTAATGAGTCTAAATCCGGATCTAATTCCAGTGAAACAGCTAAAAATCAAGCAGCCAGAATCCCTAAAAAAGATTATTCACCTTCTGGACCTTCCGAAGCAGGTAGAAGTTCACCTAGATCCTCTTATAACTCTAATTTTGATTCCGAATCTGGCGCCCGAAAACCAGAGTTCAAGACTCGCTGGGGGGTTGCCCATATATTATCCACTTATAATAATACCATCATTACGGTTACCGACATAACTTGCACCGAAACAATTGCTCGATCCAGTGGCGGCCAGATCGTAAAGCAGGATCGATTAGAAAGTTCTCCTACCGCGGCTATGGGTGCGTCTAAAAAAATAGCTGAAATTTGCAAGGAAAAAGGAATTAATGGTTTATATATCCGAGTTAGAGCTAGAGGGGGCCATAATGGTCCTAAAAACCCGGGTCCTGGAGCTCAGGCTGCTATACGGGCTTTATCTCGTACTGGGTTAAGGATTGGCAAGATTGAGGAAGTTACTCCTGAGCCACATAATGGCTGCAGGATGAAAGGCGGTAGAAGAGGTAGAAGGGTATAAGCTCTTATTCTGTAAAAATCAGAAAAAGATAAAAAATGAAAAAAAAATAAAAGAAAAAGATAAAATTATAATTCCAAAAATACTAATAACTAAAATGGCCTTAAAAATTGAGAAGATAAGAGAAGACAAAAAGAACAATAAAATAGTTTTGTTACTGAAAGGAATAAGTGATGTTTATGCTAATACTATCCGCCGGCTGATCATAGAAGAAGTTCCAACCTTGGCAGTCGAAGATTTAGAGATCAAAGACAATAACTCTGCTTTATATGATGAGATGTTAGCTTTAAGATTGGGATTAATCCCCATCAAAACTGATCTTAAAAGTTATAATCTGAAGGCAAATTGCAAGTGTGGTGGAGAAGGCTGCGCTCAATGTGAACTTAAAATATCTTTAAAATCATCTAAGAAAGGTTATGTTTATGCTGGAGAGGCTCAAAGTTCTGACCCTAACTGTACTTTTGTTCAGGAAGAGATGCTAGTAGTTAAGTTACTTTCCAAGCAGAAAATTCAGGTAAATATGACTGCTGTACTTGGTCAAGGGAAGGATCACGCTAAATGGTCTCCTGGCTGGGCATTTTATAAGCATGAACCGGTGGTTAAATTAGGTAAAGTTAAAAATCCAGAATTGATTGCTAAAAAATCAACTGATGGTGTTTTTGTGTTGAAAGACAAAAAGTTAGAATTAGTTGAAGATAAAGTTTATGACAGTCTGCTGTTGGATTATTATACTGAATTAGATGAAGGTGTTGTGGTAGATTATACTGATAATATTATTTTTACTTTGGAAAGCTGGGGTCAATTAAAAAATAAGGAAATCCTAATCAAAAGCACAGAAATGCTGCTGGAGAAAATTGAATCTTTGGAGAAACAGATCTCTAACTCCCCAGATTGATAATATAACCGATTAATAATATAAATCATAAAATTAAAATTTACAAAAACAAATTTACAACAATAAAATGGTTAAACGCACTGGTCCTACCAATTATCAAGTACGGGAATTGTTGACTGAGCTGGAGCAAGTTTCAGTAAAGAACAAATTTTGGAAAAGGATCTTGAACGATCTTGTAAAACCAACTCGTCAGAGAAGAATAGTTAATATTTATAAAATAAATAAGTTTGCCCAAGATGGGGAGACGGTCATTGTTCCGGGAAAAGTTTTGAGTGTAGGGGACATTAGTAAAAAAGTGGAAGTAGCGGCCATGAATTTTTCCCTGGATGCTAAACGCAAGATTGAGAGCGCCAAAGGAAGAGCGATTTCCATCCGCCAATTGTTGGATGAAAATCCGGAAGGCAAGAAAGTAAGAATATTAGGTTGAGTTAAATCCAATATAAATTAAATAATCAATATTAAACCCTAAATTAAACCCAATAGCATAAAAAATAATATACCTAAATATAACCACCAATTAATTTGAGAAAGTTAAACTAAAATGAAAATCTATAACGGAGAAGGAATGATCTTAGGACGATTGGCTTCCGCAGCCGCTAAAGCTGCTTTGCTAGGTGATGAAGTAAAAGTAGTTAACTGTGATAAGGTTGTTATCAGCGGTCAGAAGAAGAATGTTTTTGCCCATGAGAAAGAGCGCCGGGAGCGCAAGGGATATCCTTTAAAGAGCGCCAAATTTTCCCGTCTTCCGGATAGGATGGTAAGAAGAACAATTCGAGGGATGCTGCCTTGGAAAATAGCTCGAGGCAAGGAAGCATTTAAGAGAGTAATGTGCTACATTGGAATACCGGATGAATATAAGAGTCAAAAAATGATGCAGCCGGTTAATGCTTCCAGCGATAAACTTCCCTCAAAATATGTACAACTTAGTGAAGTATCCAAGAATTTGGGAGGAAAAGTTTTTGGTGGCAGTAAATAAAAATAAAAACTAAATAAACATAGACTAAATAAAAATAAATTAATAACCATAAATTCCACTTAAATAAAATTAAAAAACAAACAATCTTAAATAAAAACTTAAAGAGCATTGCTAAATAATAACCATGAAAAAAGTAATCCATACTCAAGGGAAACGGAAACGTTCCGTAGCTAGAGCTACTTTATATCCCGGCAAGGGCTTGGTTAAAGTGAATAATACTTACTTGGACAATTACGGCAACGAAAGCCTGCGTTTGAAAATATCTGAGCCTTTAGTTTTAGCAGGGGAAGTTCTCAAAAAAATAGATTTAGATGTAACGGCTGCCGGCGGCGGGGTAAGCGGTCAAGCTGATGCTGTTAGAATGGCCATCGCCCGGGCTTTGGTGCTGCATGATAAAAAATTAAAAAAAGTATTTTATGATTATGATCGATGGCTTTTGGTAGCAGATGTACGAAGGAAGGAAGTTCGTAAACCTAACGACTCTAAAGCTAGAGCTAAGCGGCAAAAATCATACAGATAGGTCTATATAAAGATTACAGATCAAAAATTTACAAATATTAATTGGAGGCTAATAAATGATTATTCCCATACGCTGTTTTTCCTGTGGTAAACCGGTAGGACATCTATTTGAAAAATACAAACAGGGATTGGAAAAAGGCGATCAAGCTAAAAAAGTGATGGACTCTTTGGGTTTAGAGAGATATTGCTGCCGGGGAATTTTCTTGGGGCATGTTGAATTGATTGATATTGCTGGGGAATTTAAACGCTGGTAGTTTTATGGCCAGGGTAATTATTCCTAATTTTTCAGTTTCAATTTCTGAACCATTGATTTATTTAGCAGGTCCAATAAGAAGTGCGCCTAACTGGCAGGATGAAGCAATTAAATTAATTTTTTCTGTTGATGAAAATATTGCGGTAGCTTCACCCCGGAGAGGGATCCGGCCGCCAATTTTTTCTTACCTTGCCTCTGAAGAAGGGTACTTTCCTCGTCAGCGGGCTTGGGAAATACATTATATGAATTTAGCTTACAAAACAGGAGCAATTTTATTCTGGCTGCCGGGGGAAGAATCCCACGACTGCAGTAAGGTTTATGGAGCCATGAGCCGATTTGAATTGGGTTTATGGATCAATGAACAACGGCGCAATCCGGGGGGAAATTTGTGTTTTGGAACTGATGGAAAATTTCCAGAGTGGGACACTATCAACTATGATTTAAGTATTGAAATGCCTGATAAAATTATTTATAATACGTTAGAAGAAACTTGTTCCGAGGCAGTGTGTCTGGCTAGAGGCAGATAATTAAAGTATTTTCTAACTAGAATCTATTTCTAAGTAAGCCCCCATTCCCACAGCAATATTTAAATAATTCTCAGGTTTAGGCCTATTGATGGATAAGAAAATAAAAAATATAACCAATAATGTTCAAATAGCACCAAGCAGAACTAAATCCACTTTGAGATCAAGCCCTAAGAGCAATCTTAAATCAAAGAAAATCTCTTCCAAGAAAGTTTTTAATACATCTAATAAAATAGTCATCACCGCTGCTCTACCCTATGCCAATGGACCGATTCACATTGGGCATTTGCTGGAATATGTCCAAGCGGATATTTATGCCCGTTTTTTGAAATTGGTTGGCAAAGAAGTTCTATATATCTGTGCTTCCGACATGCATGGGACACCGATAGAGGTTAATGCCCAGAAGGCCGGAATAGATCCAGAAAAATTTGTGGATAAATATTGGAAAGAACACCAGCGTGATTTTTCATCTTTTCTAATAGAATTTAGTAATTATTACAAAACTCATTCCCCTGAAAACAGGCAGCTGGCCGAATTTTTTTTCCAGACTCTAAAATCTAAACAATTAATTTATCGTCGCCAAATAGATACCATTTACTGTAAACACTGCCGGCGGTCGCTTCCTGATCGTTATGTAAAAGGTCAATGCCCGCATTGCAGGGCCCAGGACCAATATGGCGATGTCTGCGAGACCTGCAGCCGCACTATTAAAGGTATTGATCTGTTAAATCCTTACTGTTCAATCTGTAATAATAAGCCCATAAGAAAGAAGAGCGAGCATTATTTTTTCAAGTTAAGTTCCTTCAGCTCTAAGATTGAACGCTGGATAAATTCTGCTAGTCAGCAAATTCAGCCGGAGATTAAGCATTGGCTTGAGGGATGGATAAAAACCGGATTGGAGGATTGGTGTATTTCCCGGGATGCGCCTTATTTTGGTTTTGAGATTCCCAATAGTAAGGAGGAGACTGGAGAAGTAAAATATTTTTATGTTTGGCTGGATGCACCGATTGGTTATATTTCTTCCACTAAAAATTATTGTGATCGAATCCGGGATTGCTGCTGGGAAGATTTCTGGAAAAAAGGAGAAGTTTACCATTTTATAGGCAAGGATATAGCTTATTTCCATTACTTATTTTGGTGGTCCATGCTAGATGCAGTAGGACTGCCCTTGCCTAAAATAACTACTCACGGCTGGATAACAGTTAATGGGCAAAAGATGAGCAAATCTCGAGGAACTTTTTTTACTGCTCAGGACTTTATTAAGCTATACCCTCCAGAATCATTACGGTTTTATTATGCTTCTCACTTAGATCGAAAATTGGTTGATGTAGATTTAAACCTGGCTGATTTTACGGCGGTGAATAATAATGTTTTAGCTGCCAACTTAGGAAACTTTTGTTATCGGGTGCTTACTTTTGCCCAAAAAAATTACGGCTCTGTAAAAAAGATAAAGTCTGAGAAAATATTGACCCATTCAATCTTTACATTAATTGGGCAGGTTAAAATTAGTTATCAGCAGCAGAATTTCAAGTCTGCCTTAAAAACAATATTGCAGATTGCGGACTTAAGCAATGCTTACTTTCAGCAGGCTGAACCTTGGAATAATCAAGTTTCTAAAGAAGGAGAAGTAGGTTTGTGTGTTAATATTGCCCGTAATCTGGCGATAATTTTAAGTCCGGTGCTTCCCAATTTCAGCCAGAAAATATTTTCCACCTTGGGTCTAAAAAAATTAGAGCAGAGTTGGGATCAGATTAATTTTAATTGGAAGGGCCAAGTTAATCTCCCAGAAATATTAGTGCAGAAGATTGAGGAGGCTGAAGAAGTTAAGGATTCAGCTGTGAAAAAAGCTGTGAAAAAAAAGGAATCAGAATTAAAACTTAAAGTTGAATTTCCTTTAAGGATGCAAGTTGGAAAAATAATTGAAGTAAACGATCATCCTAATGCGGATAGTTTATATTTATTGAAGGTAAATATCGGCGCTAAAAATAAACCAGAAATTAAGCAGGTTGTAGCAGGTATAAAAAAAAATTTTTCTCCTGATAAAATCTTAGGTCGGAAAGCGGTTTTTGCAGTAAATTTAAAACCGGCTAAAATAAGGGGCGAATTAAGTGAAGCCATGGCTCTTCTGGCGGATGATAGCCCCAAATTAGCTTTCTTGGAAGTTTCTAAGACTAAAATAGGTGAGGAAGTCAATTTTGGTAATCTAATTGGTTCATCATCGGAAATTACTTTTGAGCAATTCTCTAAGTTGGAATTAATAGTTAAGGATGGAAAGGTAATGTTTAATCATCTGGTTCTTAAGAGCCAGGTGGAAGAAGTCAAGGTCGTTGGTGTTAAGGACGGGTCTAAGGTGAGGTAACCCTCCCCATTTTAGCGATATTGCTTATTTTTTAATCTTAATCAACAGGCTTAGTAGAAAGAGTCCGTCTAGGTCAAGATTGTCAATGATTATCACAGATAATCTTGACTTGACCAGACGAAGCAGACCACGTTCCTATACTTTAGTTTAGGGTTGTGGTCTGTGAAGTAGGACTCTTTCTACTAAGCCCAATCAACACAAACCTTTATATAGGTAAATTCTTTCCTTTTAGCTGTAAAAAGATGGATGATAATCGTGCTAGTAATAGTAGATTTAGTTTTAAATATTTAAGGTTCTATCCCCCTCTCATTTCTTCTAAAAATTCTTTTAAGTCTTCCACAAAAGGACAGGTTAGCATCTTTATTATTATTGGAATTGTATTATTGTTTGCCTTCGCCGGAGTACTATTCTTAGTTCAAAAAACTTCCATCGATAAATTAAGTGCCGAAGGCGAACCCATTATCTCGACCGTGCCTGCAGCTTTCATACCCCTTAAATCATTTACTGAAGACTGTTTAGCTCAATCAGCAGAGACCGGATTAAGATTACTGGGGGAGCAGGGCGGTTACATTTATCCCGAATTAAGAGGCAGTTTTGCTGCCATTAATCCTACCGACAACGATGGAATTTTTCTAGACCCGCTAAGAATACCTTATTGGCATTATAACCTCCAGCCTAATTCAGCTGAGGAGATAGAATTTGCCTCACTCAAGCCATCAATTTCTAAATCGGAAGACCAAGAACTGAGTATCGAATCGCAGTTAAACCGGTTTGTGGAAGAGAATATAAATGAATGTTTAGATAAATATAATTCCTTTTTAGAACAGGGATTTATAATTAAAAAGTTTTCTCTAGATCAAGTTGATACTAAAGTAGCCGAAGAAAGCGTTAATCTCCTGTTAAGTGTTAATTTAGAGGTAGGTTTAGCCGAATTTGAGCACGATTTCAACCAGTTTTATGTTACTATCCCTCTAAATTTAAAAAAATATTATGCTGCCGCGGAAGAAATAGTGCAATTGGAACAAGATTACAGCATACTAGAACAGCAGGCTCTGGAATTAGTTCAAATTTATTCTTCAGTTGATAAGGAAAAATTACCCCCAACTTCGGGCGTAACTTTTGATTTTGCCCCTACCATCTTTTGGACCGTTCCAGAAATGAAAACCACTTTAATTGAACTGTTAACTATCAATGTACCCCGAATTCAATTCTCCGGCACGGAAAATTTCTTTCAGTATCAATATCCATTATCTGATCTAAGCCCGTTATATCAAAAAGTTTATGACAATAATATTTTACCTTTGCTTGGCGGCTCCGGACTAGAAGTGAGAACAGATTATTTCTCCTGGGAACCATATTTGCAGGCTAATGATGCTAATGGGGTAGTTGAACCCTCCAGCCTGGTAGTCAATTACCCTCCTCTAAATTTTGGGTTCCAGAATTATCATACTCGGTATGATTTAAGTTATCCGGTCTTAATAACCATTTCTGATGAATCAGCATTGAATGGGGAGGGGTACAATTTTGTATTTGCTCTGGAAGCCAATGTTAGGAATAACCAACCGGTAGTTAATAAACAGAAATTAGGAGAAAAAATTTCTTTGTTTAGTGAAAGTATGCTTTGCAATCCGGACCAATTTACTACTAAATTGATAAGTACTAAAGTTATAGACAGCAGTACTGGCAACCCCTTGGAGGCAGTACAAATTGGATTCAGTATCCCGGAAATTGACAATTGTATTATGGGTGAAACTAATATTAATGGAGAATTAGAACAATCTTACCCGGCGGTGTATGGGGGAGTAATATCCTATTCTAAACTAGGATATTTAACTAATTATTATCCCGTTGATACTTACAAGTATAAAGGCCAGCCGGGAATTGCCGGTTATGCTGTCCAGGGATATCCGGATAAGGTCATAGAGCTTGACCCGATAAAAACTGTTAAAGTCAGTGTAAAGAAGAAGAATTTAGAAAAATGTATTGATGGGCAATGTTTCTTTTCTGATCTGTTTGATTCCAGTAGTTCCAGTTCTAAACCTATAGCTTCTTTTAAGCCCCAATTTTTAGATTCATCCCACCTTTGGAAGTTCAGCGGAGTAACTAAACCCTTGGGGGTCAATGAAGAAGTAATCTTTACCTTAAATCGGATATCTAATCTTAATGGCTTGCCGGGGGATAGATTTTCAGTGGTAGTTAGTTTAAAGGGGGGGGAAATTACAGGAAATTTAGCCGGCGGAATCAGCAGTCCTTTCTCTACGGTGGATTTATTCCCTGGGATTTATGAAGTTTCGGGAGTATTAACTTTGAATGAACGGGTGATTATTCCTAAAGAAGAACGCTGCAGTGAGGGAATTATTTTTGATATTGGCAGTGAATGTTTTACCTTGGAGGAGTTAGAATTGAATCCCCTCCTTTCCGGACAAATTCAATGGAACAATGAAGAGAGTTATTTAATAATCAGTGCAGATAAGTTATATCCCGCTTTCGAATTGGAATTATATATTCCCAGCTTAAATTTACGCAATGTCCCCTTAGCCGAACATTTGCGGGTCGTGGAAGATTTAGAAGTGATGGGCGATTTAGCTGAAATATCCGCGGTGCCGGAGGTTAGGTCTTTGCTGCAGCCTAAATTCAAATAAATAAAAATATAATTCCTAAAAATATAATAAATTAAACTAAATTGAGTCAATAAAAAAAATGAACTCCCAACCATTAAACCGTTTAGCTGGACTAGTGCTTATGTTTTTAGTAGTTAGCCTGCCGTTTTATTCTGCTTCCGCGTTATCAATCAAGGTAACTAAAAACAGCGGGGAAGACGGGATAAATAATTATATTGATGCTAATGGCGATGTTTGGAAAGTGGACGCCTCCATTACCGACGCGCCTAGCGATATAAATCCGCAGGAAGTTATAATTGAAATGGGCGGCGATCAACGTTCGTTTGAATCTTGTTCCAGCGGTTCATTAGGGGGGATGGTCTGTACTTACACCAGTCCCTTAACCGATGGAGTCTTGGAAGGAGAATACCAGTTTCAAGTTAGCTACCAAGATGTTTTTTCTCCTTCCGAAATTATCCGGGCTGACGGTTCAGCTCCTACTATTAGTGTAGGAACAGCTAAACAAAATTCTGAAGGGGGGATAGATTTTAGTTTTACAGTTGCTGAACCTGGCCAGCTGGCGGTAGGGTTAAAACAAGTTCAAATCCTGGATGCAGATACCAATGCAGTTTTATTTACTGAATTATTCCCTGACACAAAGATAGTTAATTATATCTCTCCGGAGAAGCTAGATTTTACTTTTTCTAGTGACGGGGAGAAGAGAATAAAGGTGCAGGCTGAAGACCTGCTTGGTCATCAGGAACAATCTACCCCGGTTAAATTAAAATTAGATTATACTGCTCCGGCAGTTAAGTCCTTGGAATTTCCTAATTTGGAAGAGTATATTGGCAGTGGGGAAACCGAACTAACTTTCGAGGTAAAAATTGAGGAACAAGGCAATCTAAAGGCAGTAACTGCTTCTTCCAGCCAAGCCAATCTTGAGCAGACCGCTCCTTCTAAATCCTGTACTAGGGAAGGATCTATTTGGACTTGCCGCTGGGAGAAGGTAATCGTAAAATCAGTTAACACTCTGGAAGTCACTATTGCTGCTGAAGATGATTTAGGCAATAAAGTTACAGCTGCGGTATCTTCTCCTCCTTTGAAAATAGATTCCACTCCTCCAGAAATTATTTATTTCAATTCTGAATTTGAATATGACGGAGCGGGTTATGTTAAAGGCAGCAGCAATAAGATCATTTTATTAACTAAGGATACCGAATCGGGTGTGGAGACTAATAAAATCTTGGCGGATTTGAGTGATATTAACGGATTTGTTTCTCAGAAACCAGTTTGTGCGCTGGTTGAAAATAGTGAAGTCATTAAGTGTATTTGGGAAGTGACAGGCAGTCCCGGATTGGACGGCACTGGACAAAAAATTATTTTACAGCAGCTTATGGACCATGCCGGCAATAAAGCAGTTCATCCTCCAATGGAAGTAATTGTAGATACTCTAAAGCCGGTAGTTGAATCCATTAAAGTGTTAGGGGTGTCGGAAGTTGGAGCTAAAGACTATTTCCAAAGCGGAGACTTTTTAAGGATAGATCTGGCAGTTGAGGAAGCTAATGGGCTGGTACTGCTGCTTAATTTGGAAGGTATAGTTCCGGATGCGATTACCAAATTCCCGGATGGATGGGCGGTATTTAATCAAGACAGTTGTGAGCGGCAGGCGGATAATGTGTTGGACAATAAGTGGAAATGTTCATTTGAAGTTGATAGCCCCATCGTCGACGGGCCCTTTTCCAACGTTAATTTACAGTTTAAATTGAGTGATACGGCCGGGAATGAAGTTAAGGTTGATGATTTTAAATTTGACATTTTAGCTTTAGACGATCAAGATGTTTCAGATCATTGGGAAGTAAAGTCCGTAAATTTGCTGACTATCCCCTTGGACATTGAATCTACGGGATTAGTTCCTCCCCGTATGCCGGTGGAAGTAGTTTTAGGTAAAGTAAATCTTAACTCGCCAGCGGAAGTTTTATCTTTGGATTTACAAGGCTGTACTCCATCTCCGACGATTACTGCTCCGCCTATTTTAGTAGGTTCAACTCAACAGCCGGCGGAAGAACCAGCGGCTCAACTGGATGCGCCGGCAGTTCAACAAGCAATTTTATATTCGGGAGTTACAATTGGCGAAATTAATCCTAAACCTAAGATTGTTCTGGAATTAGCTCCCTTTGATGGCCGAGAATATTTTAAGGTAGCTGAAGGATCTTCAACCTTTAAAGGTGAGATTGAATACACCTGCCAGCTGCGGATATTTTCTAAAGTAGGCAAGAAAGCTATCCGTGCTCCCGAGCTGCAGGAAGTTAAAATTAGCGTTCCCTTTGCCTTTTCTACCTTAGGCGCAGCCGATGAAAACTTAAATCAAAAAATAGAAGATCTTAAAGATTGGTTGTTTGATGTAGCTGAAGTTACTAAATATATTAATGTTGGTTTGGATTGGGTGAGGTGGGCCACTAATATAATTACTTTTATAGACCAAGTTGTAACTATTTTCAATATAGTAAAAGGAGCTTTTGGGGCAGTAGAAAAAACAGTTGTTGGTAGACCGATTGCTTCGGCGGCGTGTGTAAGTCTGTCCGGCGGGCAGGAGAGTATTGTGGAAGGCGTGGAATGGCTGCAGATACCTTTGGCTATCTTAAATTGTGATCCTAGGACTAAAGGTCAAGAAGCGGGTGAAACTTCAGAAGAGGCTAAGAAAGACTTCTTTGGTAAGAGTGATGTATTGTTTGACAATGCATATGGGCAATACCAAGCTACGGTATTGGAAGCATATAATGTTTGGTCGGGAAGAGCTTTGCTAGGTCTGCCAGCGGAATCATTATATGAAAACATTTACACTTCCTCGATTGGACTCTGTCCCACGGGAATAATTTATAATTTAGAAAAATATCGTCAGGTTAGATGCCAGGAAATATTGTGTTACAAAAATGACATTCCCGCTGGATTAGCTACGGTGGATTCGTGTTCTAAACGAGCAGATTACTTGACTTGCCGGTACTTTATAGGAAGTTTTGCCAGCAGCCACATTCCTTTAATCAAGGCTTGGGATTCGGTCATCGGATTCATTAAAAGCTGGGCTAGTTCTCCGGTAGGATTGGCTCGAGCGGCTTTAGAAATACCCTGTAGGGTTATGTGTGCCGCGGATGTTACTGGGTCTGCTTACTGTACCTTTGCCACCACTATTATAAAGTTAGGGGATATAGTTAATACGGTGGCTGGAGCGGTTCAAACTTTCCCTACCCAAGTCAGCGACCCCTATTGCAGCAGGATCTGAAAATGAATAAATACCAAAAAAGAGAAATTTATTGTACTGTAATTATAGTGATATTATTACTGAGTTCTATCTTAGTTTTTGCGGTGCCTGCTTCGCCGCCTAAACCTGGTGGTGATGCTCCAGCTAAAGAAGAATCTACGAAAGGTTCAGGTGGAGATTCTCAAGCAGGTTTTGTAGAAATAATGCCGGGGAAGTATGTTTCTCTTTTGACAATTCATTATTATTTTAAAATTGATAGTATTAAATCTATTAATACTTTGAGTGAGAGTTGTAAAAATAGTATAATTACCTGTTCTCAGAAAGACGTTGATCTATTTAGATCAAGTGATTGGAGAGCTAATTATGATCCCCAAAGTGAAATTTGGTCTGATGATCAATTTGATTGGAAAATATCCGATGATGGAAAGTATGTGGTTAGTATATCTAAAGATGGAAAGGAGGATATTATAATTCAATATTCTGGCGAAGTAGCTACCCCCTATGATACGTCAGAACCATTAAATCTAGCCCAGATCACTAAAATAGAAAACAACAAAATAACTTTTCAGGATGGTTCAGTTCTATTTCAAGGCGTTCTGGCAACTAAATCTCTCCATGACCAATACGGTTCCCAGTTTGAATCAGTTAATGGCAAAACCATCCAGTTAAAAAATGGCGGATCTATTTTAAGTGTTATGGG
>DATDWB010000018.1:0-8463 GCA_035289845.1 Candidatus Nanoarchaeia archaeon
GAAACTCAGAAAATTGACGAATTGAGAAAAGTACGAAATGAAATCAATTACAGAGGATTAACAATCCAGAAAGATTATCTTGAGAGAAACGAATTAGAATTCAAGAACATCATTAAACGGCTAAAAGAAGAACTGGGATAACGCCGCCCCAAAGGATAACGTTAGACTGGAATGCTCAGAAACTGCGATGTCTGGCACACCGGTAAAGTCGTTGCTTTCCCCAGTGAACTCTGACAGCGTTTAGGTGGCGTTTTTCTGTCAAGATGATTAACAACCTTTTTAAACTACCTCCAATTTTACTCTTATTAAATAACGGAGGTTAGAATATGAAAAAAATAAGTGTTTTAATAATGATTTCAATGTTAATCTTGTCGGGATTAGCAACCGCGACTGGCAATCAACCAGATACGGTGCGTGTCTTTTTGCAGTTTAACGGTGCACCAGATACGAGTGCTGTTCTGAAGGCGAATGGAAGAGTACTGCATGAATATTCCTTTTTAGATAACGTCTTAGCAATCGAAGTGCCGGAAACGTCACTCAATGGTTTATTGAAAAATAAGAATGTTATTGGTGTAGAATATGATGTCGAAGTACACGTGCTAGGAAAAGGCAAACCTGCTCCCTCACAACCCGTACAAACTTTGCCCTGGGGGGTTGATAGAATTGATGCGGATCTGGTAGTAAATACCGGAAACGGTGTAACTGTGTGTGTAGTAGATACGGGTGTTGATAAAGACCACCCGGATTTACAAGCTAATATTCTTGGAGGACAAAATTTTGTGGCTAAAGGTGCTGTAGTTGACCCTACAAAATGGGATGATGATAATGGGCATGGTACGCACGTTGCAGGCACAATTGCTGCAGCCGATAATTCTATCGGTGTTGTTGGTGTTGCATCGCAGGCTTCATTGTTAGCAGCCAAAGTTTTGAATAGGCAAGGTTCAGGTTACTTGAGTGATGTCATTGCCGGCATTGAATACTGTGTGCAAAATGGGGCTAAAGTAATTTCCATGAGTTTAGGAACAAATTCCGATGTTCAGGCCATGCATGATGCCGTTGATGCAGCGGATGCTGCAGGAGTATTATTAGTGGCAGCTGCCGGAAATGATTATGGTGGACCGGTATCTTACCCTGCCGCCTATGCTTCGGTCGTTGCTGTTTCTGCAACCGATAGCAGTGATAATCTTGCCAGTTTCAGCAGCGTTGGTCCAGAAGTTGAACTGGCAGCTCCCGGAGTAAACATTCTTTCCACGTGGAAGGATGGCGGGTATGCAACTATCAGTGGCACCAGTATGGCTACCCCGCACGTTTCAGGTGTTGCAGCCTTAGCGTGGGAAGCAAATCCTCTGTTAAGCAATGTTGAGATTAGATCATTACTGCAAAGCACCGCAGATGATTTAGGAACTGCAGGGAAGGATGACTTTTTTGGCTATGGCTTAGTGGATGCTGAATTGAATTAAATATTTTTTTCATTTTCTTTTTTTTTATCTCTTTTTTTAATCATTTATTAATAAGGGGATTAAATTTATTAACTTCTAAGCTTTGTTAAAGATATGAAACATTCTCTGAAAATAACTTCAATCATAATTTTATTATTTTTGTTAGCTCAATTTATAGGAATAGGTATAGCTTATAGTTATATTGATCACAGCCAAAGCACTGCTGAGGAAATAATATTCAAAGACTTGCCTCTGGGGGAGCGTCCGCAAGTAAATGAACAGTTTTCTTTTGTTCATTTCATAATTGCGATTTTGCTGGGTACGGCAGTAGTAATTTTATTAACTAAATATAAACTGCAAATAATCTGGAAAATCTGGTTTTTGTTAGCGATAATAATCTCTTTGACGGCAGCTTTTAGCTCTCTACTGCCAGCGGCGATATCCTTCTTCTTGGCGGCAGGAATTGGGTTGTGGAGAATTTTCAAACCTAATTTCTGGGTGCATAATTTAAGTGAATTATTTATTTACGGGGGATTGGGAGCTATATTTATTCCGATGTTAAACTTAGTTTCAGTAAGCGTTCTCTTGGTATTAATCGCAATTTATGATGCCTATGCAGTATGGAAATCGAAGCATATGGTTGCGTTAGCTAAATCTCAACTGAAAGCCAAAGCTTTTGCGGGAATATTTATCCCCTATAAAATTGGTAAAGATAAGTTAAGTTCCCTAACCAAATTTAATTCAAAACCTGGAAACAAAAAGTTACCCCTACTTAAGGTTAGGACCGCAATTTTGGGCGGAGGTGATTTGGCTTTTCCTTTACTCTTTGCCGGGGTGGTATTGAAAGAGATTGGATTGTGGCAGAGTTTAGTTATACCTCTGTTTTCAGCGGCAGGATTGATGGTGTTGTTATGGAAAGCTGAGGAGAAAAAGTTTTATCCAGCCATGCCTTTTATTGCGGCGGGATGTTTTGCAGGGCTGGGTCTAGTGTGGGCTATTGGGTTGTTATGAACACATTACCTATTTTTTAAGTTTGTCAAAGTTTTTCTAATACCCTTTTATAGGCGACTGAAATTCTCCATACCCCGGTGATATTACCATTCCATCTTTAGCGGCTATAGTTTGTACACCAGTTATTCGCTGAATTTCCCGGGCTTCAATTATTGGATCAAATTTCAGCATCTCCAAGCCAAAATGAGTTATTATAGCCAGCCGAGGACGGACGTGAGAAATTATTTTAATAGCAGATTCTGGATCAAGATTCATACCCTGGCTTTTTTTATTGGGAACATTAAGGATCAAAATATCACTGCCAGTTAACCCTTCTAATAATTCCGGAGTTAAAATGGTATCACCGGTATAACTTAAGGTAAATTTAGGACAGAAAAATTTAAAACCGATAGCCGTGGGGTCGGTGTGTTCAGCAGGCAGGGCATTAATTTCAACCAATTCTATCCCCACCTTATGTTTTTTGTCCATAACAATTATTTTTTCTACCAACTCTCGGTGGTATTTGGTTAAAACTTGATTGTTACTTTCAATAGATCCCAGCACGGATTGACTGCCTAAAACTAACCCTCTATGTTCAATCCCCCCATGAGTCATAGCATCTATGACTGCATTAAGATCGTTGCAATGATTGATATGATTATGAGAAATAAGTATAGCAGTATTGTGGTGTAAATTTACACCATATTCCTTAGCTTTAACTAAAGCTCCTGGGCCGGGGTCAAGGTGAAATTGGAGGTCTTCCACTTGGATTATTATGCCTCCAGAGGCCCTAAGTTGTTTACTAACTACCGCTGTACTGCCGGCAGTGCCTAAAAATATTATTCTTGCCACCGTTTAAATCTGGCAATTTTAACTTAATAAAGATTATCATGGTTGAATATTTAGGTTTACTTACTACTTCCATAATTTTTATAAAGGGCTATTTTTGCTCAATAGTTATGACTGATTTTGATGTGATTAGGTTATATGCTGAAAGTAGAGAGTCCTATCAACAAAGACTACTAAAACATGATCTCGAATTTAGGGTTAGAGAAAAAATTAGATTAGTAACGGTTCATGATTCTCCAGAAGGATTGACAGGGGAAGAACAAAGTCAGTTGGAAGGGGAAGCGGTAAGTTTAGTTTCTCAGTATACCGGAAGTGAGAACCGTTATCGGTTTGTGGCTCCAAGAACGGGTGATTTTTATAGATTAGGCAAGGTATGCCTAGTAGAAAATTTCCCCTAAGATTAATTTGGAGTAAAAATTTAAATTTAATATAATATATTCATTTAAAATCATCAATCTAACTTAACAATAAACTAAAAAAATTACTGGAGGTAAAAACATGTCTAATAATATCCAACCAATCTTTATCCTCCCGGAAGATACCAAACGAACTACTGGCCGGGAAGCTCAGCGTAATAATATCACTGCTGCTAAAGCGGTAGCGCAAGCAGTAAGAACAACTTTAGGTCCAAAGGGGATGGATAAGATGATCGTTGATTCAATAGGCGAGGTGGTCATAACCAACGATGGAGTAACAATTCTCAAAGAGATGCAGATTGAACATCCAGCGGCTAAAATGATGGTGGAAATTGCTCAAACTCAAGAGGAAGTAGTAGGTGATGGAACAACTACTGCCGTAGTGCTGGCGGGAGAGTTATTAAAACGGGCGGAAGATTTACTAGATCAGGAAATTCATCCTACCGTGTTAGCCAAAGGTTATCGTTTGGCGGAAACAAAAGCCCAAGAAATTTTGAAACGAATTGCCGAACACATTTCGGTAAGTGATGATTCTATTTTAAGAAATATTGCTATAACCGCAATGACAGGCAAGGGAGCTGAATCTAACAAAGAAAAATTAGCCGATCTGATTGTTAAGGCCGTACGCCGAGTTGCGGATAATCAAAAAATAGATCTGGATAATATCAAGGTTGAAAAAGTTACTGGTAAAAGCGCCGATGAAACTGAATTAATTGAAGGGTTAGTTTTGGATAAGGAAAAAGTTCATCCTTCCATGCCTGAAAGGGTTGAACAAGCAAAAGTAGCGTTGTTAGATACAGCTTTGGAAATTAAAAATACAGAGATTGATGCCAAAATTCAGATTACGGATCCGGCCCAGCTTAATGCGTTCTTGGATCAGGAAGAAAGAATGCTGCGCTCTATGGTTGAAACAGTTAAAAATTCGGGCGCAACAGTTTTATTCTGCCAGAAAGGAATTGATGACTTAGCCCAGCACTTTTTAGCTAAAGCTAATATTTTAGCAGTTAGGAGAGTTAAAAAGAGTGATTTAGAAAAGTTAGCTCGAGCAACTACAGCCAAGATTGTAAGCAATTTGAAAGAGTTATCTGCAGCTGATTTAGGTTTTGCGGGGCTAGTGAGGACTGACAAAATTGGCGATGAAGAAATGATTTTTGTAGAACAGTGCCGTAATCCTAAAGCTGTAACCCTGCTGGTCAGCGGGGGAACAATTCATGTGGTTGAGGAAGTTAAACGGGCAGTTACCGATGCGTTAGGTGATGTGGCAGCTTCATTGAGGGAGGGTAAAGTGGTAGGTGGAGCTGGAGCGGTGGAAATGGAATTAGCTAAAGAGCTGTACAATTACGCTTCCACATTAAGTGGACGGGAACAATTGGCGGTGCAGGCTTTTGCTCAAAGCATGGAAATTATACCTCGTACTTTAGCTGAAAATGCCGGACTGGATCCGATAGATGTTTTAACCCAGCTTCGATCAGCTCACGATCAAAAACAAAAGTGGGCGGGCATTAATGTCTTCACCGGAAAAGTAATGGATGCTTGGTCGGAAGGAGTATTAGAACCGCTTAAAATAAAGACCCAGGCAGTCTCCAGTGCGGCAGAAGTAGCTGAAATGATTCTGAGAATCGATGATGTAATCCTAGGCGGCGGAAATAAACGAACCCCACCACCCAATCCTGGAATTGGTCTGGATTCAGATAGGATGTAATTTTTATTGAGATGTTAAATTGTTAAGTTGATTATTAGGCAAGGGTGATGTCTACCATGCAACAAACCTTTTATACTCGTATCTTTATATTACACTAGGTCTATGTCTAAATTAATAACTTCAACTAGGGTCCTATTGATTCCGGTTATTGTGTTATTGGTTTCTCAGCAAACTTCTTTTTATTTAACCTTAGCTATTTTTTTATTCCTGCTAGCCATAACATTAGACTTAATTTACCACTTTTTAGGTTCCAAATTGTCGCATTCAAAGGTCGGATCTTTTCTGGACCCCTTTTCGGATAAGATTTTGGTGTTTAGTTTGCTGCTTTTATTTACTTTAGCCAATTCTTTTAGTCGAATAGCGTTCATTTTGTTCTTAGTTAGGGATTTAATAAGTGCAGTCATAAGATGGATGGCCGCTAGGGATGAAGCAGCTATTAAAAGTGAATCTTATAATCGATTGTTAACTTATTCTCAATATGCTTTAATTTTAAGTTTGTTGGTTCATAACTGGCTGATTTACAATAAATGGAGGTTAGTTCTAATTTATACTAAGAATATAATTGTGGCACTTACAGTTTTAGCATTAATACTAGCGGCGACATCGGCGGTCTATTATTTAATGACTTATATTAAAAATTTAAGCCATCGTAAAATAATAGCTCAAGATGTAAAGGCTGAAAAATGTATTATTTTAGCTAACCGAAGGTCTAGAGGATACCATGATGGTTATCGTCGACGCCTGTTGAAATTGTTTGCTAAACGGAGGGAAGAGCCGATATTATTTCTTCCTAGCAAAAGAGATATGTTTGATAATATGTCTAAAAGCCTAAAAGCTAAGTTGAATTCCACTAAGCAAGTTATAATCGCGGGGGGTGACGGATCATTTGAGGGGGCATTAAATTATCCGCCTTTAAATCGACACCAACTGGGCTTCTTTCCTCTCGGAGCAGGAAATGCTTATTATTCTTATTTTTATAAAAATAACCGGTACGAATATCTGCGTTCCCGATTTAAGTTCAAACAGATGGATCTGGATATCTTAGAGATGAAATGGGATTCCGGAAAAATTCAAACTACTTTTTTAAGTCTGGGAGTGGATGCGGAAGTTTTAGGAATGAATACCTTACGGACAACTCACGGCTTTTCAGATTATTTAAAAGGGAGCCTAAAAACATTAATTCAAGGCAGGTCTAGTTATAACTTAACCTGTAAATTAGATGCTAAAACCTTGATTTGGGATAATTGTGTTAATGTAACTATTGCCAAAATACCTTATTATGGTTATGGACTGCGATCATTATTCGGTCCAATTAACCCTTCCGATGGATTAGTTTATGGCATGGCAGTAGTAAATACTCACTCTAAAATTCTAAATCATCTGGTGAGGGCTTGGGGTTTAGTTTTGACCGCTTTTGGATTAAATAAACCTCCTCTTTATCCTTTCAAAGCAGGTAAGATTATAATAAGTTCTCAGCATCCTTTTCCTATTCAGGCTGGGGGTGAATATTTAGGTTATACCAAGTCATTGGAAGTTAGAGTTATACGCAAGCAGAAAGTATTGGTTATTTAAAGGTAAAAAGATTTTTAAATGGTCTATGTTTTTGTATTTTTAATGGCGGCCGTCGTATAATGGTTAGTATGGAGGACTGTGGAATAAGTTTAGATTGTTAAATAGGTCCAACAAATTGATGTAGCTATCCTTTGATGGGGGTTCGATCCCCCCCGGCCGCCCTTTTCTTTAATAAGAGAAGTTTGAAAAATAGTAATTTTGGCAAATATATCGTTTGTTTAATGCCAAAATTATGTTTATTTCAAATTCTCTTTAGAAGTTTGCGGATAAATAATTTAATTATGCAAACTTCTCATAAGATAATTTAACTTGTTTCTAGGGTAATTTATTTCTTATCCCTACAGAGTCCGTTATAATTTATGCTAAAATGTAAATTTTACCGTTTCACCACCCTAAGTTTTATAAATATCTCCCCTTTGGACCATTTAGAGGAGTTCTGATAGGTTGTTCTGAGGTAAATATGGCTATGACTATCGACTGGGATGAAATTGGGAAGAGTATACTATCTTCGGAAGATTTTTTGGCGAAAGTTAAAAGGGAGAAAGAACTACTGGCAAACCGTGTGGACGTCGAAGGCAACCTTAAAGACGCTTACGCTCAAATTCAGCCGGGCACGATGTGTACTGCAGCGGAAATAACTACAGAACGGGGGACAAACAAATCCCTGCGTAAGAGGGGATATTATACTGCGGATGGTATTATTTACTGGATGCAGGATGGCAAACCGATGCTGTATATAACCCCCGAAAAAGGTAATTTAGTTTTACGGCATCTTGCTGATGCTCAGAATAGTTCTTATGATCAATTAGTTAATAATCATAATTATTATCCTTCGCTGGACGAAGTTAGGGAGGTAATCTCTCCCCAGCAAGGTGCGGAAAAATTTGATTTGTCGGACTTAGTATTAGCTGGCGGTAATGATGAATGGCAACATTTTACCATTGGTACGTCGCCTCGGGATTATAGTAAGTTGATTGGAACCGGGAAACGGTTAGCGGAACGAGTTTTTGGCAGCGGTCAAGATTTTACGGCTGCGATGCAGATGTTCGCTGATGCTAAGATTACAGCAACCAACATATATGTCTTGAAACCGAGTTATGTTGCGGGTAATGCTGTTAATCCTCTCGGGCGGGCTTCGTGGCTGAATTATTTCAGCAGCTATTCCAATTTCTATGCCATTGATCGTAACTTGAACATTCATAGGGCCCTGCGTGGGGTACGAGGAATATGACAACGATCATATTCCGGTACAGAAATGAGGAAACTACCTCATTTCTTGTAGCGAGGTAGGGCGAGCGTAGGCGAGCAATCAGGGTAGGGGGCGTGAAGGAGGAATTTCTATAGAGCAATCCAAACTGCTCTGTCGGACAACCCTTAGCTAAATTCTCCTGATTTTAACCAATTTCTTCAAATCATGCAAAAATCCTTCTAATTTATAGATTTTGCAGAGAGTTACCTCTCTTCTGTGCATATTTTTTCATACGCTCATAGTCAG
>DATDWB010000019.1:0-30164 GCA_035289845.1 Candidatus Nanoarchaeia archaeon
GAAGGTTATTGGTTTGCAGATTTAGAAAAAGTAATTTGGGAAGATAATACTAACACCGATCAAGATGAATTTTTCCTCTCAACAGATTATATATTTAAATTAGAACAGGTAGATTTATCTAACCCCAAAAAACCAATTTTGAATGGGATTGCAGCAGATTACGATATGTCAACCAATATTGTTTTGCCAAATTATAAAAAGATGACTCTTAATCTTGGTAACGTGGCTGAATACCTCACTTTTGGAGAGATAGTTGGACTTTAACTCTTCTCATGTTTCCATTTCTTCATTTATTTTCAATAAATTTTCTTTAAATTTCACAAAATCACTTAAAGATACATTCGCCCCGGCTGCCGGCACGTGGCCGCCGCCGCTTCCTTTTAATCCCAAAAGAGATTTTTTAAGCAGAACGTTCATATCCACTTTAGAATCGTTTCTTCGAGCGGAGATAGTCATCCAGTTATTTATTTCTTGGATCACCACCACCGTAGAATTGGGATGTTTAATTTTACTAACCAGGCTGGCAATGATACTTTTTATGAAATGAACTGACTTTAGTTCCAGTAAATAGACTGTTCCTTTTTTAACGGCTAATTTATCAAAATGATCATAGTAATAATCTACTTCTTCTTCGATAACTTTATACTTTTCCAAATTTTCCAAGGCTTCATTAATATTTTTTGATTTAAGGAATGATTGAAAACATTTCTCCGAATCCAGCATGGCTTCACCAAAGGATATTAATTGAGTTATCCGCCCCAATTTAGTTTGAAAAATATCTTCCTTTGACTCTAAGTTATACTTCCTTAGCACTGAATTTACAAACTCCGGCCAGGCGGAAGCAGCCATGTCGCCAATTATTCCACACACACACACCCAATCTAAATCCTCTAGCTTAACGATTCTATTCAGCAGATCATAACTAAACTTAGCGCTGCAGTATTGATCTGGACGGGAGGTATTAAATATCAACTGGGGTTTAAGAAATACTGTTTTAGGAGAAGAGATATCATTTTGGATAACATGATGATCAAATACACAAATATCCGCAAATTTTTCAATTTTGTGAATTGCTTCCCAACCAGAATCAACGGTCTTATCCGTAGTTATTAATTTAGTTATCCCTTCTTCTTGTAAGGATTTTATAACTTCATCACTGATAATATGGTTTTTGTAACCTATAAGTTTAGCCACTTTTAGGCCCAATCGGTTCAAAGCAGTATAAATGATCTTGCCTGAAGTTGTTCCATCCGGATCGGTGTCATGCAGCAGGGCAATATTATCACTTGGTTTAAGCGTCTTAAAAAAATCCTCAAACCTATCCAACCTAGATTGATCAATTATTTCCATAATTTAAGAAAATTGGAGCACCGCTTTAAAAAGTTGTTGGCTGTTAAGTCTTATTGAAAAGTAAGTCTAGACACTCAGCTTAAATCCACCCTTCCCTAAAACAAACGGCAGAATTACTTGGTATCCAGATAAAATCGTTTAGATTTTACTTAACACTCTCTTTAATTCGTAAATCTTCCTGTATTGAATCCCTATAAGTATAATCCAAAGTTAACTTGACTTGTTTAACCGACAATGTGCCGGAAGCTAAGGGATTATTCAGCTTACAAAATATTTCTGCTTGACCATCTATTAATCTAGCTTCATTAACTTTTCCCGCAGATTTGCATTCCCACGCTGGATCGTCCAGCTGAAAACTCAATTTATCGGTAGCACCAAATGTTTCCCCGACCTTAGTAACCTTATCTCCGCCGCCTACATTCTTAACTACAAAAGTTAGAGCCATTATCCCTTTACCGGCAACATCTTCCTGAACTGAAGTAACAGTAATAGGCGCACCCGAAACAAAAAACTGTTTATCTTCCTTAACTTCACACACTCTCTCATCAGTAAGATCTTCTTTTAAGCATACTTCCGGAACCAAAACTTGAGTTTGATAGTTATATTCAATGTTGGCATGCCACTTTCTATTCAATAGTCCGGTAACTTTACCTAGAAATTTAGCATCACTGGCAAAATTTAAGGTTTCTTGTCCGCCGCTAGTTACCAAGTCTGAGATAGGATCAATTACTTCTTTATTTTTTAATGCCCAGGAAGGTATTCCCCCAAATTCTTGCATTGATGGACCTAACAATTCCACTTTTATATCCCCGGTCTGAATTTCATATTCCCCTTTATTATTTAAGGTAACTTCAATCTGAAAAGTATCTGAATCAAAAATAGAATATACACTATCTTCTTCTACTCCAAAAGCTTCAAATTGAGCGGTTATTCCCTGTGTTCCGCCAATAAATGCTCCTTCCGAAGTTGAAGTTGGTTCACTAGGTGAACATCCAGCTAAAAATAATGCACCTAATGTTAAAAATGATAATATTAATGATTTAATTAATGGTTTAAATTTCATCCTTCATCCCTCTCTTAATTTTCTGTGGAAATGGTGTTATCCCCGGTTATTCAAACTTCCCTATGCACTGATATCCCTTCAGTAAAGAAACAAGCTATTTAAAGTTTACTATCCTTAAAAAAAACAATCTTAAAAAGTATAAAATAATAATTTACTGCGGCGTCCTAATTATTTTTACTGGACGATCAAACGATTCCAAATAGCTATAATCTAAATCAATAATTAATGGTGTTTCATAAGCTAAAGCCTGAGGGAGAGCAAACGAACAAAAGATTTTACCTTGTCCGTTATATAATTTCAAATTACCATCAAAGGGCTTACAATCTCCTGGACCCAAGCCAATCATTTCTACGCTATATTGGATATTATCAATCTCCGTACGTTGTAAATTGAGGTTGCAGGATTGAATATCCGCAAATGGACTAAGAACCTTTCCTCCGCCAAAATTTCTGACAGTAATTTCAAATAAAGCCCGCTCACTAGTCATTTCCACCCCCACATAACTTACACCTACCGGACCACCTTGCCCAGCGGAAAGCCCTACATCAGTTACATCACAAGTTTTTTGTTCGCTGGTTATTTGCAGCATTGGATCAATACACACCTGTGGGCTGGCTGAGGTGTGATAATTATAACAATTGAATACTTTTAGAATAGGATTATATTCAAAACTTTTTTCTGGCAGAGAGATTGCCGTGGAAGTAAACTCAATTTGATTTACCCCACCCTCCAGGTTATAAATTTTTTTTCCTTCCAACACCCCTAAACTCTCCGCACATGATCTGGCTGAAGGAAAGGAAAAACCTTGAATTATATTGGGATCATAACCATCAATTTTAATAAAACAATCTGTCGGCCCTAAATCGTGGTTGCCTTTATTTTTGATTTCCGCCACGGCAATTAAATCACCGGTATCATAAATAGTTGGAGGAGGATAATTAGGCAGGAATTCGACCTCTACCCCCTGTGTACCAGTAGACACTTCTCGGTAAGATGCGGCCGTATCTAATGGTCTTTCTCCTCCTGGCACTTTGCTGCAGGAAGTTAGTACCAAAGTTAAGAAAACTAAAGCTGCTACTAATAACCTCTTTTGCATTTTTATTATAAGTTAAAATAGTTATATAAGCTTTTTGGTGAGATTTTTTAGCCTAATTTAATATCAAAACCATTATAAAGTAGGTTTAATCTTTAAATAGAGAAGTTTGAAAAATAGTAATTTTGGCAAATATATCATTTGTTTAATGCCAAAATTATGTTTATTTCAAATTCTCTTTAGAAGTTTGCGGATAAATAATTTAATTATGCAAACTTTTCAATAAAATGTCTAAACATACTATTGTCCATATAAAAAAAGATTGTATCAGCTGCGGTGCTTGCGCAGCTATTGCTCCTGAGTACTGGGAAATGGATCCGGAAGGATTAGCTCATTTAAAAAAATCCCGGCCGGCAGGAGATAATTGGGAACTCGATATTGACACCGAAGAAGCCAGAGCTGCCAACCAGGAGGCCGCTGATGTATGCCCGGTTAATATTATCCATGTTAAGAAGAAAGAATAGTGTTATATTTTTAGGAATCGTTAACGGCGAAATCACCTCTTAAAATAAATTTCCGCCATCAAACCTAAATGATCGCTTAATCCGTAACCAAATTCTTTAACTTTAGTAGCCGTCAACCCTGGGCTTCCTAGGATATAATCCAAATACATTTGATCCGGAGTTAAATCAACTAACAACCCCCCTTTTATCAGTTTTTTATACAAAGGAGTAAATTCTTCTTTAATTTGATCGCCGAATAATAACACTCGCTCACCGTTAGTAGTTCTTTCCCTTACTTCCTGCAATAATTGATAATACTGTTCATCACCATGATCAACTTTTTTTTTAGAAGAAAGCAAATTAGTGCTAATGTGAGTTAGCAAACCTAAGCCCAATTTATCCTGGCTGATCTTGTACCCTTTTTTGGACAGTTCTTTGCTAAAACTATCTTTCTCCAATTTTTTAAGACCATTATCTTTATAGCGATAAATTTCTTCCGGAGAAATATTTTCGCTGGCCAGCAAGGATTTTGCATCATTGATGATATCTGACTTGTCTTCCAAATAGCGGGTCAAGTTTAGAAAACGATGATAGGGTTGTTCCTGACGCATGAAATTAAGGTCGCCGGAAATAATTATGGTTTCATTTTTATCCCGTAATTCTTTAACCAGTTCATATAATTGATCTACTTGTATCTCCAAGACTTGATCATTATAATCACCTTCTCCCTCTGACGGGCAGACTAAATGAGTAGCCAAAAAATAAAATGATCCGATATCCGGATGATTTAATTTAGATTTGTGAATACTTTTAACCACCGCTTCATCCGTAATCTGTCCTCGAGAAAAAGCTTGGGTATGGTAAGGTATGATTTGAGGCCACTCCTCGATCTTAACTTTTTCTAAGTCATATCTTATTAACATCCCGCCTTGGACTAACCGGCCGTTATTTTCACCTAGAAGAATTTTAGTAATGGTCTCAATTAGCGCCGTGGACAAACTCCGTTTCTTGTAAATTTCATCCAGTAACCTATAAGAAAGAAGATGTTTTTTTGGATCATAAGCCAGTTTAAACTTTGCCGCCCCTGATTCAGTGGCAATCTCATAAAACGCAGCCAAAACTGATCTCTTGCGCTGGTCTATTTTTATGACTTCATATTGGCGATCAGACTTGGTAAGGGGGGCTGGAAATTTAACATTCCAAGTAAGAACTCTCATTAACTTATACTAGGTGTTAAGTATATATATAAAGGTTGCTTACTATTACCTTGTAACTTATTGGTAGGTATTAGTGATCACCGATTGGACAAGTCTAACCGAATGGATTAAAACAATCTAAGCCGAATATATACTGGTGAATTATACTTATTATAGGTGTGAAGTGATACGTTTCTATAGGAACGTCACGAACCAAGCCTAGCACAATGACTTGATAGAGAAGCCGGCTAGACCCCCACCAATATCGCCCGCTGATAAGTTTACAGTGTCCTTACTATAAATTATTAGTCTGCCTACTATTTAACTTAGTATATCAAAAATTTCTACTAACTTCTTGGGAGCCCAATATTCACCACTATCCTCCCCCCACCCACAAGGTTCTACTTAACAGTGATAAATAACTAAAAATTTATAAATGGGGATAAAAATTAACCCCTATGTTCGATTCATTTAAGAAACACCCTCCGGAAAAATTAGAAAAATTGCTTAGACAATATTCTAATTCTAAAAAAATTAGAGCCGCCCAAAGGATCCTAAAGCGGAATAAGTATCAGGGATTGGAGGATCTAGAAGTGCTTTCCTTTGCTTCTAATATTCACCAGTTGAGTGGAGATAATGAAACTGCTCAAGATTACGCTCGAAGAGGGATAAATGAATATAGTCCTCGATCTAATAATGCAGATTATATTGTCAACTTAGCTGTTCTTCCTCAGCTTCAATTGTCTCAAAGTGAATTAGAGAAAGTTCTGCCTTTACTATTTGCTATCAATCCCACCAACCCTTTAGCCAAATTTAGCGCAACGACCAAACCAACTTCAGATGAAGAAGCAAAGGTTATGCAGGATTATATTAAACTAAGCAGAGCTGCTGGAAAGCGCCCCCTAAAGTCCTTAAAAAAAATTAGGAAAATACGATCCCAGCTTCAATTTTTGCAGAATAATGATTATTTAGGAAATGACGTTGACACTTTAGTTCAACTGTCAAATCTTTATTATGAGATTAATTATGGTATTGAAAGAATGGTGTCCTTAGGCTTGCTGAGCACAGCGGGTAAAGAAGTACTAACCCAATATTTTGGGATTGCTGGTGACATCGAAGAATTAAAAGATACAGCTATCGCTTATGCTGAGAAAGCATTTGATTATCACTACTCATCTCCGGAGCACAATTCGGGTAGAATTTTATACCACAAGCTAACTAGTTTATTTTCTACTACTAAAGCTCATCCAACTTCAATTTATGATCAAAAGATTAGCCAAATGATACCGAAGGAGGTATTCCGGGTCCTTGACTTTTTGGCCGAAAGAACGGAGTTAAATTATGCTAACGATTCAAATGTTGGCATTGACCACGAAGGATTTGAAAGATTGCAAACTTGGACTATTGATAAAGTTTTAGCTGAGAATCCTAAAGATTTAGAAATCTTAAAATTAGCTGCTCAAATGGAATGTAACTATTCCTACCGCCCAATCACCACCCGGTTCGATGAGGATACCTACCTCAGACATAGAAGGCGAGCTATAAGATTTTATCAGAAGATCTACGCCCAGACTAAGAACAGATGGGATGTTAAACTAGATTTATGGAAAGAGTTAGGTATTATGCCTGATGAACAGCCTGAACAGCAAAACAGATATGGTGGTGAAAATAATTGTGATTATAAACGCTATAATAATTACTATAAAGATTTTTTTGAAGAAAGGAACTTTAGATTTGTAGATTTTCAGGCTGGTTCTTTTGATGACTTTAAAAAATTTATAGACAATATCCTAGGCCAAAACCAAAACAAACACCAACCTCCACCCCTGCCTTCCACTACTTCGAAACAATTCGCTATTCTAGGAATTCCTCCCACCGCTTCTTTTGAAGAAGCCCAAGTAGCTTATAGATTATTAGCCAAACAGTATCATCCCGATAGAAACCCCAGTAGTAAAGATGCCGAAGATAGGATGAAACAAATTAACGGCGCCTGGAAATATTTACGGCAACATTACAAACATTAAGTATTCACTTCTTCACAATAATCATGCAGTGATCCATCTCAAATGGTTCTAGAATCCGAAAATCAATTACTGTAAATTTTTCTTCCAGCTCTTTCCTAATTTGATTAAATATTTGTTTAGGTTTAGTTTTAACATCAATACTTCTGGCTTTCACCGTAAGTAGCCCATACCCGCCTGGGCGTAAAAATAAATTGCAATTTTTAATGAAGATCTCCGCTTGATTTTTTTGGGCAATGTCCTGATAAACCACATCTACTAGGCATACCCGGCCAAGATAATTTTCCGGATGATTGGCATCCGCCAATATTGGGGCTATATTTTTCCGATCCTGAGACAAAAACACTAAATCCCGCATCACCCGCGGGGCCGGATCAACTCCAAATATTAATCCTTCCGGACCTATTATATCAGAGACAAAGGAAGCAGTATAGCCGTGTGAAACACCCAGGTACAGAATTAGATCTTGGGAACGTATCCCCGTGTTGGTGCATCCTTTCATGACCATGGCTGCCAATTTACTTCGAGTGGGATTAAATTCCCGGAATTCCTCACCGCCCTGTTTTACTATTCTTTCATCGAATGGAGCTTGGCCGGGGACGATGCTTTTAGTATAAATCCTTCTTCGGTCCTCATAAATCTCAAATATTTTGTGTGGCTTCATGGTTAAGATTATTTTTTATACTGTTTTTCTAAATCTTTTATGGACCAGGGTTTGCAATCCTCTTTTTTGAAACCCATCAATTCCGCGTAGCGGTAAATTGTTTCAACATCCTTGGATTCAATTTCTAAAAATTCGGGGATATGGGCATATTTACCGCCATATTGATCCAATTCAAAATGGGTGTCGCCTAGAGTGTAACTAGTCCTATTCTTCTGAATATTAGAATAAACCTTTAACCCCAATGATTCTAAAAAAGATTTTATAGTCTCAAAATCTGAAACTTCTACTTCATATTCCTCTCTTATTTTAGCTTCTTTAACCCCATCTTGGTCATACGGTTTTTTAAAAGTAAGGAAAGTTTGATCTCCAGTATTATTACCCATTTTGCGTAACCTTAGAGTGTAATTATTGTTGCGAAAGTAGCTATTTTCAAAGTCAAAGAACATAGCATCTACGATCCCTTCAAATGTTTTTTGAGCCCCTAAGGACAGCAGTGTTTTCTCTATCTCATCGCGGTTGATATCTAATATTTTTACTTCTATCTCTTTCATTTTAATTTATCTTCCAGTTGTTTACGATATTCTTTAGCTTTAAACTCGCCTTTAAAAAAATCCAGCCGAGCACACAGCGACAATTTGTCAGCTACTATCCTAGACATTTTTCCCCGTTTATTTTTAGGAGCAGTCTGCACCAGTGGATGCTGCAGCAATACTCCATATTTTGGGCTGCGGCTGCCAGTTTTCAAGTGGCGGAACAGAGCTTTCTCTGCACCTAAAAGCTGGATGGTAGAAGCTGGAAGCAAGGCTAAATTTTTCAAACTTCTAGCTAGCAGGATCAATTCTGCCCCGATGGTTGTCCCAGCCAATTCACAGATATTGGGGCAATATTTGACCATCACTTGATGCAGATAGTGTTCATGTTTTTCCCGCAAGGAATGCAGCTCTTTAATTTTCTGGGCTAGTAAAATTATTTCTTCCGTATCTGCCTTATCCAAATCTGCCCCCATGCTGTCTTTAATTTTCAACTCCAGCATTAAATCCTTCTTGGTTTTGGAAATAACCATTTCCACAAATTTGGGATGGATGGAAATTTCTTCTACAATTTCCGGCAGGTATAAGCTATACCATTCCCGCAATCTTTTAGTCAGCAGATTGCAGGTTTTATCCAGCTCCTTGATATTGCTGATAGTTTGGATTATGAAATCATCCTCATTCACTGAAGATTTGATATCCAGCCTAGTTTGCTTAAAATTTAAGTCATAAAATTGGGACAGATATTTTTTATCCCGAAATAGGTTCAAAACTTCCGACAGTTTTTCAGCCGGTACTGGCAGTAGGTTTTTGTATTTTAATTTAGAAATGGAATCAGCTTGATCCACTATTTTTATTTTGCCGTCCAGGACAAAATTTCCTAAGATGCTTTTAAACAGGTAGTAACTCATTTAGGGTCTATTTTATTTAGTATTTTATAATCTTTTGGTTAAAAATGATAATAGGACAGGTATTATTGAAAAGTAAGTCTGCATCCTCAAATACTAATATTGTATACGTAAAAAACTCAACTTAAAACACAATTCCTTTTATCCGCTCTACCTGATCAGAGATATCTACCTTTGCTTGATCGGCACAATATCTTGCCATCCCCAGATGTTCCTCTAGCTGGGTAAGTCTAGGAGTATCACTGTTAGCTATTTTGTAAGCGTCAAACAATTGAACTGCCGCACCGGTTCTATAACCAGACTCTTCGATTTTTTGGACTGCATCAGAAATATCAATATTTTGTTTATCAGCAGCGCAATTCGCTAAGATTAAAGCAGTCTCCATATCCCGTACCTTTCCTTGCTTAGCTAATCTTTCTGCTTCTTCCAAACGACTAAGAATATTTTCCATTTAAACTAAAAAAAATCAAGCTATTTATAAACCTTTAGCATATTTGTTATCTAAAGGTAGTAATCTGTTAATGGCCAAACCATAATCTTAAATAATCAATACTTCTTATTCCTGGATATGCTCCTAAAAACAAACCAAAAAGCACCTTCTTTCACCTTGTCTAACCAAGAGGGCAAAACTGTTTCTCTGGGCGATTTTAAGAACAAATGGGTAGTACTTTATTTTTATCCCAAAGATGACACCCCGGGGTGTACTATTGAAGCCCTAGATTTCACCCGCTGGGCTGACAAATTTAAACAAAATGGAGCTGTAATTATTGGTGTAAGCCCCGATTCTCTGAAAAGCCACTGTAAATTCATAGACCAACACGATCTAAAACTAACCCTGCTTAGCGATGAAGAAAAAAAAGTTCTTGCCGCTTATGGAGTGTGGGGAAAAAAGAAATTTATGGGCCGGGAATATATGGGTGTACTGAGGACAACTTTTTTGATTAATCGTGACGGTAAAATTGTTAAAATCTGGGAAAATGTTAATGTCAAGGGGCATGCCGAGGAAGTTCTGTCCACTTTAACCAATTTAAGCCGTTGATTTACTTAATCCAATGAACCTTTTTTCCATAAGCCGCTTTGTGAATTAAAGCCCGGACTGCTGTCCAATAATGAGATATTACTGAATCTGTTTGTGGACTATCGTTTAAGGATTCTACCTCTTTAATTCCACTACTATATAACTTACCTTGAGTTGGAACATCCGTCCCCAGGTAATCAAAATTTGGGGTGAAATTATCTCGATAGCAATTTAAATCTATCCTAAAGATGTAGTTGGTTAATTTAGCTGTCTGCAAATTTTTAATGTTAACCCTAAATACAAACTTTTTCCCTGAATTATAAGATACAGTCCTACCATCTCCATTCTCCCCACAACTTAAATAAACAACGTACTGCTCATTATCCAGGGTGAGAACTTCGATAGGATTACTTATTGGAAAATCATTTTTAGAATTAAGATTAAAAGTAGTTGTAGGCTTATGTTTAGCATTGGTAAAAGGGTATAAACTAACACCATCGATTATAACTCCCTCTTTATCCCGGCAGAACCAATGATTGTCTGGTTTGAAGACCCCTAAAGCATCTTCCCCTCTCCAAAAAGTGGGTCTTTTTCCCAATTTTTCCAACAGTTGAAATAAGAATTTATTGACATCAAAACAATTATACCCTATTTCAAAAGAGAATTCGCCGTCTATTAATGGAGACCGGCCTTCTTTCAAGATAAGACCGTGCTCGGGTGAGAGCAAATAACCTAGATACCCGTAATTTTCACTGGGTATCTTTTTGCGTACTAAAGCTTCTAAATCTTCGTAAAAGGACATGGAGGAGTAATTTTAGGCTTGTTTTTAAACCTTTGGATAATTTGCCCCTATAAAGTAGTATTTTATTTCATGTTAACCGCTCCAGCTCCAATTCACCCCCAAAACCACCGCAACCTTTATAAATAACCCCCTGTACCAAGCAGATACTTGACTTTAACTATACTGATTAACTTACTATTAACCAAATAATTAAGGTCTTAAGCCTGAGAAGAGGACCATCACCGATCAATTCTTTGATGGAAGTCGAAAATAGGCAATTAATTACACAACATGGGTGACGTACATCATCCCCGCCGGGGGAGTCTACAGTACTGGCCTAGGAAAAGGTCTAAGCATAAGTTAGTTAGAGTGCGCTCCTGGGCTAAGGAATCAAAAGCTAAGCCCTTAGGATTTATTGGCTATAAGGCGGGTATGACTCATTTGCAGTTGGTTGATAACCGCCCTAAATCCTTAACTAAAGGTGAAAAAATTGTCTCTCCTGCCACCATTTTGGAATGTCCGCCCTTAAACGTCGTTGGTGTATCTTTTTATAAAAAATATTTATTCGGCATCAAAAAAAATGGTTCTATTTTAGCCAAAAATTTACCTAAAGAATTGAAAAGAAAAATACAATTCCCAAAAAAAGAAACCGCTGGTTGGGACAAGTTTGCCGATTTTGATGATTTGCGCTTATTGGTTCAATCCAATTTTATTCCTTCTTCCCTATCCACAAAAAAACCCCGCTTAATTGAGATTTCTTTAGGCGGAAATAAAGATGACAAGTTAGCTTATGCTAAAGAAAGCTTGGGCAGGGAGATTAAAGTCGAGGATGTGTTTAACTCCGGAAATTTGGTTGATGTGCGGGGAGTATCTAAGGGTAAAGGTTTCCAGGGCACAGTTAAACGTTATGGTGTGCCTATCCGCCAGCACAAAGCCGAAAAAACCAAGCGGGGTATTGGTAACTTAGGTTCTTGGACTCCTAAGCGGGTTGAATTTAGCGTAGCTCAGCCGGGTAAAATGGGTTACCATCAGAGAACTGAATATAATAAACAAATACTTAAAATAAATTCTAACGGCGACTCCCTTAACCCTAAAGGAGGAATAGTTAGATATGGTTTAGTTAATGGCCCTAACTTGCTGGTTAAAGGATCAGTGGTTGGACCTAAGAAAAGAGCTTTATTGTTAACTAGCTCCATTAGACCTAACAAAAAAATGTTTAAGGAAGCTCCGGAGATAACTTTTGTTTCCCAACGGGGATAATAAACTAAAATGAAATTACCAATCTTAGATTTGCATAAAAAGGAAAAAGGACAGAAAGAACTTCCGTCTCAGTTTAAGGAAGCTTACCGCCCTGATTTAATAAAACGAGCGGTGCATGCTCTGCAAAGTTCAGCTAGACAGCGTTATGGAGCTTTCCCTGATGCTGGTAAGCGCAGTTCCTCCGAAACTAGTAAGCGAAGAAGAAATTATCGGGGAACTTATGGTTTTGGTATCAGTAGGGTTAAGCGAAAGATTCATTCCCGTCGTGGAACCAGGATGTTCTGGGTCGGAGCTTATACACCTCAAACTGTGGGTGGTAGACGAGCTCACCCTCCTAAAGCTGAAAAAAACCTGGAAAAATTAATTAATGTTAAAGAAAAGCGAAAAGCCATCCGTTCCGCGATTTCCGCTACGGTTAACAAAGAAATTGTTTCTCTGCGAGGCCATAAATTACCTCCTAATTATCCTTTTATTGCCGATTCATCTTTGGAAAAAATTAACCAAACCAAGGAAATGAAACAAGTTTTGTTGGATTTAGGATTCAAGGACGAATTGCAGCGATCTTTAATTAAAAAGATCCGGGCAGGTTTGGGAACCATGCGCGGACGTAAATATCAGCGTAAGAAAGGAATATTAGTGGTGGTAAGTGAAGACTGCCCCGCAATGAAATCCTTAAGCAACTTATCAGGAATTGATGTAGTTGCCGTAACTGCTTTAAATGCTGAATTACTGGCTCCGGGAGCTAATCCCGGCCGAGTTACAATCTGGACTGAAAAAGCAGTGGATAAATTAGCGGATAAAAAATTATTTATTTAAAATATAAAAAACTTCAATAATATTCAATATATTCCCTTAAAAATACAAAAACAAACTAAAAGGCAATGGTTAAAAAACAAAAAACAAATCTGGAATCTGGAAAAAACGAACCGGCTAAACAAATGGCTGCGGGAACAGTTCAACCTAAAGTAGATTTTGATCCACATATTGTTTTAAAATATCCTTTGTCAACGGAAAAAAGTATCCGCCAGATTGAATTTGCTAATAGATTAGTATTTGTAGTTCATTCTCAGTCCACTAAGCGGGATGTTAAGCGAGCAGTGGAAACTTTGTTTAAAGTTAAAGTAGATAAAGTAAACATTCAAAATTCTTTCACCGGTCAAAAACGGGCTTATGTTAGATTAAGCCCAGAACATTTAGCTAGCGACTTAAGTGCAGATTTGGGGCTGATATAAGATGGGTAAGCGAATAATTCAGCAGCGGCGGGGACGGGGAACTAAAACTTATACTTCGCCTAGTTATAATTTCCAAGGTGAGGTTAAGCACCATAATTTAGAAACTGAAGGAACAGTTACCGACCTGATTCACTGTGCTGGACATACCACTCCTCTAATGGAAGTTTCTTACCTAACTGGAACTACCGGCCTGGCTTTTGCCCCCCAAGGAATAAAGTTAGGAGATAATATTGCTTTAGGAAAAGCTCTAGAAATAAAAGCGGGAAACGTTCTTCCACTTAAAGACATACCCGAAGGCACATTTATTCATAATATCGAACTTCGGCCGGGCGATGGCGGCAAATTAGTTCGTTCTTCCGGAACTTCAGCTAAAATTGTAGCTAAGACTGAAGAATCAGTCCGGGTAGTCCTTCCTTCCAAAAAAGAAAAATTATTTTTACCTAATTGTCGAGCGGCAATTGGAGTCTTAGCTGGTTCGGGGCGAGTGGACAAACCTTTCCTTAAAGCTGGAACCAGATATAAAAAAATGCGGGCTAGGAACAAATTATACCCTACTGTTTGCGGAATTTCCATGAACGCCGTAGACCACCCCTTCGGAGGTAAATGCTCTCACATTAAAGGCAGACCTACTCAATCTCCGCGTAACGCTCCTCCGGGAAGAAAAGTTGGTAAGATTGCTCCTCGAAGGACGGGTAGGAAAAGATAGAGGATAAAAATAATAAATATAGGTACAAAACAAAAAATTACACTTGAGGAATTAAATGGCAAAAATATTTACTTGGCAAGGAAGAACTGAGGATGAAATCAAACAGTTGGAGATAGATGAATTTATCAAATTAATCCCCGCTAGGCCGCGAAGAAGCTTAAAACGGGGTTTTACTGCTCCCCAAAAAAGTTTGCTAAAAAGAATTGAAGCGGGGGATAATAATATTAAAACTCACTGCCGGAATATGATCATAGTCCCAAAAATGATTGGTAAAACTCTCCGAGTATATAATGGCCGGGAATTTTTACCTATAGTTATTACGGTAGACATGATTGGCCACACCTTAGGTGAATTTTCCCATACCCGAAGAACAGTAACTCACAGCGCAGCCGGAATAGGAGCAACTCGTTCCAGTAAAGCGGTTTCGGCTAGATAAGGCTAAGGCAATCTAAAATTTAAAAAAATAAAACCCAAAAATTAATATGAATCCAACCAGCAAATTTGGACCTGAACAATTGGCTTCGGCTAAAGCCTTGAACCTATCCATAGCTACTAAAACTAGTATTGAGATCTGTAACCATATTAGATATAAAAATACCGCTTTTGCCAAGAAATTTTTGGAAGAAGTTTTATCCTTTAAAAAGGCGGTTCCATTTAAGAGGTTTGTACGTGATTTGGGGCATAAAAAAGGTATCAGTTCAGGTCGTTATCCGGTTAAAGCGGCGGCTGAGTTCTTGCGCTTAATAAAATCCGCTGAATCTAACGCTCAAGCTAAGGGGTTAGAAACAGTTAATCTAAAAATAGTCCAACTGTTAGCTAATAGGGCTTCTATTCCCATTACGGGAGGAAGACACCGTTACGGAACTAAAAGAACCCATTTAGAGATTACTGTCCGGGGAAATAAAGGAGCTAAAAAAGTATCAGGGGTTAAAACAGAATCTCGAGCGGAACCTAAACCTGAACTTAAAAATGCTAAAACCGAACCAAAATTAGAACCTAAAACTATGGGACATCCTACGGTCCACAAAGATGGAACAAACGTTGCCGGAGCAAAACCGGTAAAAGAAACGGTCTTGGATGTTAAAACTGAAGCGATAAAAGCAAACCCTAAAACTGTTGTTGAACCGCCTAAGGAACTATCCTCAGCGGAATTGCTTAAGAAAGTACAGCTGAAAGCTGAAGAACATGACCGCAATCAGAAAGAGAAACACAAGCGGGAAAAGGATGTAAATGAAGTTTCAAATTTATATGAAGAATTAAAGAAAAAAGGAACGTTGAGGAAATAACTATGATCGAGCGAGAATTTATCAGCCAGAAAACCAAGGAGTTTTACATTAAGAAGTACATCGAGAACAAGCTATCTGGAGTAGGTATATCCTCAATAAAACTTAAGAAGATACCTCTAGGAGAAAAAATAATTATCCATACTAACAAGTCCAGTATTATCGTTGGATCAAAAGGATCTAATGTTAAAGATTTGACTAGGGAATTAAAGAAAGAATTTAACTTGGATAATCCCCAAATTGAAATTAATGAAGTTAAAGATATCTTTTTAGATGCATCTTTGGTGGCGGATAGAATTGTCAATTCCTTAGAAAGATTTGGTTCCAACCGATTTAAGAGCATTGGCCATAAAATTATGGAAAACATCCTCAAGTCCGGAGCAGTGGGAGTAGAGATTATAATTTCCGGTAAAATTCCTGGAGCCAGAGCTAAAAGTTGGCGGTTTTACCAAGGTTATTTGAAAAAATGCGGAGACATAGCCGTATCCGGAGTAAGAAAAGCCCAAAAAAGCGCCTTATTAAAAAGTGGTATTATAGGCATAAAAGTAGCTATAATGCCTGCGGATTTAGTACTTCCGGATACTATAGAAATCCTTCCTGAAAAGGCCACTATAATCGAGGAAATAAAAGATGCTAATACTGATCAAAAAACTTCTCCCGAAGGAATTGATGGCCTAAGTTCTGAGTTGGGAATTACTGAAGCTGATGCTAAAACAGATAAAAATCAGGTAAGTAAAACAACCAAAAAAAGTTCGGCTAAAAGAAAGACTGCTTCCGGTAAAAAAATGGCAAAAACCTCCCCAGCGGAAGAAGCTGCGGCTGTTATAGAAGAGGCCCCAGTGGACTCCTCAGAAATAACCAACGATAATACTGGGATAAATGAAGAAGAAAAAAATAATGAGGATAATAATTAATTAATTAATCACTTCCCATGAAAACCACCGCTGAATTGCGTAAACTATCCCGGAATGAACTTGAAACTAGGTTAGAAGAATTTAAAAAAGAGCTTCTAAAACTAAATGTCCAAGTTGCTACTGGAGCAAATACCCCTAATCCGGGGAAGTTAAAACGAACCAAAAAAAACATTGCTCGGATACTTACCTTATTTAAAGAGCAAAGCGAGGTAAAAGCCCAGTAAATATGGTTGGAGTCTGCAATCAGTGTGGTTTGCCCTTAGACCTTTGCGTCTGCGAAACCATCGCCCGTGAACAACAGAAGATCACGGTCGGAACAGAGAAGAAGAAATTTGGCAAAATATATACCATCATCAGCGGAATAAAGAACGAAGTCAATATTAATGAAATATTGAAACGCTTAAAATCAAAATTTGCTTGCGGTGGTACGGTCAAAAACAACAAGATAGAATTACAAGGAGATCACAGAACCCGAGTCCGAGCAGCTTTGGTAGAATTGGGATTTCCTGACGAAACTATTGAAGTTGCCTAGGAGTAAACAAAAGTAAGACCAAATGGCTAAAAAAATAGTTTACCCCTTTGAACTAATAGGGAAGGAAATATCCTTATTAAAATCAACCAATCCTGCTTGCCTTAATCTAAGAGGAAAGGTAGTTGATGAAACCAAAGAAACAATTAAGCTTAAGCTCGATGGGGAGATAAAGACCTTGCTTAAGAAAACAATCACGTTCCAAATCGTAAGTACTGGCCAGATAATTGCTGGTCGGGAAATAACTAAACGGCCGGAAGAACGGCTTAAAGGAAGGTAGCAAAAAATGAATCAAGAACTACTGGGCTGGAAAGCGCCCACCGAAACCTGTACTGACATCAAATGTCCATTTCATGGGCAGATCAATGTAAAGAATGAACTATTCAAAGGAAAAATAATCAAGAAAGACATTAATCACTCTGCAACGATTGAGTGGATGCGCCCCTATTATATTTCCAAGTATGAACGGTACGAAATTAGAAAATCCCGGCTTAGGGTTCATAATCCTCCCTGCTTAAACGCTCAGTTGGGGCAGGAAGTGGTAGTTGCTAGAACCAGACCGCTTAGTAAAACTAAAAATCATGTGGTAATTCAAATATTAACCGATTCAAAAATCAAGCCTTCAACTAGTGATAAAGAAACGCCTGCAACTGAAGGAAAAAAGTCCAAGAAACAAAAAAAATAGAATAGAAATAAACTAAAATAAAACCTCTAACTTTAAAAAATGAAAGCCCTAAAAAGTAAAATTACCCGTTCCCTCCCTCTGGAAGCTATGGTCGAAACATGTGATAATTCCGGAGCTAAGGTAATAAAAATATTTTCCGTTAAGGGGCACAATACAACCCGGGGAAGGATTGCTGCCGCCGGTATTGGGGATCTAGTTATGGCTGCAGTTAAGAAAGGTAAGCTAGAAATGAGAAAAACTGTAGTTCCCGCAATTATAGTGCGCCAGAAAAAAGAATTCCGCCGCCCGGATGGGACTAGAATAAGATTCGAAGACAATGCCGCCGTGGTGCTAAAGGATCTTAAAGGCAACCCTAAAGGGACAATTTTGAAGGGCCCCATAGCTAAGGAAGTTGCTGAACGTTGGCCGGCGGTAGCTAAGCTGGCTAAGATTGTGGTGTAAACTCGAAGAATGAATCAAATTAACCTAAATTAAACTAACAATTAAAACTTAAACAAAACTCAAAATAAAACCAAACAATTCCTCCAAATGGTAAAAACAAAATTTTCCACTCATTGGAAAAAAAGTACTCAGCCCAGGAAGCAGCGTAAATATAGGCTTAACGCTCCTCTACACCTTAAGAAAAAACTGGTTAATGTGCATTTATCGCCTGAACTAAGGAAAAAGTATGGATTAAGAAATATTCAAATTAGAAAAGGGGATAAAGTAAAAGTGTTGCGGGGGCAATTTAAGAAGCAGGAGGGCAAGGTTGATCGAGTATTAATCAAGAAGGAAAGAGTTTCAGTGAATGGAGTAGAATATATAAAAAAGGATGGAACAAAAATCTTGGCGTTGCTAGTTCCATCAAATTTACTGCTAATTGAGTTAGATCTTTCCGACAAAAAAAGAAAGCAAAAAATTGAATCTAAATCTGCTCCCCAAAAGGAAGTTAAAACTGAGAAGAAAGAAGGGAAAAAATAATAGCAAGGAGAAAAAATGAAAAATCACTTAAAACGTATCGCTTCACCTCGAACCTGGATTTTGGACAAAAAATACAGTAAGTATACAGTTAAACCTAACCCTGGCGCCCACGCTTTAGATTCTGGTTTACCATTAGGTGTAATATTGCGGGACATATTAAAGATCGCTGACAGTATGACTGAAGTGAAAAAAATATTAAATTCCAAGGAAGTGCTGGTTGATGGACGAAGAAGAAAAGACCACCGCTTCCAAGTAGGATTATTTGATGTACTATCTATTCCAGATTTAAAACAAAACTACCGGATTGTTTTAGATGTTAAGGGCCGATTATCAGTTTTAGAAATTGAATCTAAGGAAAGCTCGATTAAAATTTGTAAAATAAATGGCAAAACAGTACTTTCTAAGGGTAAAATTCAATTTAATCTTAGTGACGGGAAAAATATTATTTCCGATATGCAGGCTAAATTGGGCGACTCCTTGGTAGTCAGCCTGCCTGAATTTAAAGTTAAGGAAGTGCTGCCCTTGAAAGCTGGAGCAGTAGTATGTATTGTAAAAGGAAAGCAAAGCGGCAGTTTGGGAACAATTAAGGAACTTAAAAAAAAGGAAGTTGTGTTTAGCAGCAAAAACAAAGCAGTGGAAACTGAAACGACCAAGAATTGTCTGTTTGTTTTAGGCTTTAATGAACCTAAGATAAAAGTAGAACTTTAAACTAAAAAAGAATAACTAAACCCAATAATTATACCCGCTTACCATAAAAACAACAATTAAACAATAACTTAAAATAAATAATTAAAAAAATGGCTGCCTCAACCAAAACAACTGCACGAATCGAAAAGTCCGCAGTAGCTGGCAAATTATCTAAACTAGAAAACATTATGCGTAAGATTAAAGTTTCCAAGGTAACCTTAAACATTGGTGTAGGAAAAAATGAAGAGCAGCTTAAGAAAGGATTAAAGTTGTTACAAAAAATAGTTCCTCTTACACCGGTTAAAACTATAACTAAAAAAAGAATCCCTACTTGGGGATTAAGACCCGGGTTGACTATTGGCTGTAAAGTTACAGTTAGAAAAGGGGCTGCGGAACTACTGCGCCGATTATTGGTGGCTAAAGAAAACGTGCTTTCCATGAAAAATTTTGATTCTCAGGGAAACTTTTCCTTTGGAATCCCTGAGTATATTGAAATTGAGGGCTTGGAATACGATCCCGAACTGAAAATTATGGGATTGGAAGTTGCCGTAACTTTGGAACGTCCCGGATATAGGATTAAAAAACGAAAGATCAAAAACTCCTCCCTGGGAGGAGCGCATAAAATAACTGCCGAAGAGGCCATGGCTTTCGTGCAAAAATTGGGAGTGGAGGTTAATTAAATGACGACTAGCGACTGGAAAAAATCATTTGTCCAATTGGACGCTAAGCCTATAAAAAAGGCTAAATTCATTAAATTTAACTCTCCCCGAGAAAGATCCTGCGGCATTGCCTTGAGAAAATGTAAAAATTGCGGCCGTATGCGGGGGCACATAAACAAATATGGGCTGCATATTTGCCGTCAATGTTTCCGGGAGATGGCTATTGGGTTAGGATTTAAAAAATTCAGTTAAATAAAAATAAACAAAATTACACTTTAAAACTATAAACCTAAAATAAAAATAACAACCATGAATAATCAAACAATAATCAAACCAGCGAGATTGGGGGAAATTAAGAATGTTAAATGATCATTTGGCGGCTACATTGAGCAAAATCTTCAATGCCGAAAAAGTTGGTAAGAAGGAAGTAATTATTAGTCCGGCCTCCATTATAATTAAACGAGTGTTGACCATCCTAAATGAGAAAAATTATGTAGGTTCTTTTGAAGAGATAGCTGATGGCAAAGGTGGTTTGCTGAAAGTTAGCCTATTAGGGAATATCAATAAGTGTGGAGTAATCAAACCTCGGTTTTCTACTCGAAAACGAGAATTTGAGAAGTGGGAAAAACGTTATCTTCCGGCTAAAGACTTTGGGATAATTGTTATTTCCACCCCTAAAGGTATAATGACTCATCTTCAGGCTAAAGAAAACAATACGGGAGGAAAGCTGTTGGCTTATTGTTATTAATCCCCCGCCTAGGTTATAACCAACCGGCTCTATTAAATTAACCCTAACTAAATTACACTACCCATGAAACAAGACCTAATCGAGGAAATTGAACTGACTTCCGGAGTCTCTGCCCAATTAGAGAAAGGGATATTAAAAATAAGTGGTCAGCAGGGACAGGTTGAGCGGAAAATATTTAATCCTAAAGTAGAAGTAGAAATTAGGTCTGATAAAATTATCTTAAAATCACTTAAAGCGACTAAAAGAGAGAAAAAAATTGTGGGTGCATTTTATGCCCACATTAAAAATATGGTTAAGGGAGTTACGGAAAATTTTGTTTACAAATTAAAGATTTGTTCCGGACACTTTCCCATGAGTGTTTCAGTTTCAGGAAATGAATTTACTATCAAAAATTTTCTGGGAGAATCTGTTCCTAGAAAAGTTGCCTTAATACGCGGATCAGAAGTTAAAATAGAAGGGGATTTCATTACTGTAACTAGTGCTGACAAAGAGATTGCCGGACAAAATGCAGCTAAAATAGAAAGTTTATGCCGAATAACTAATCGTGATCGGCGTATATTCCAAGACGGATGTTATATCATTGATAAGGCAGGTAAAGAAATATGAGCCAGGCTAGATTATTAAAAATACGTAGTCAAATCAAGAAGACTAAACCTACTTTTGTAATTAAAGAATCAAACTATTCTGCGAGAGTGGAAAGAAAATGGAGATTCCCTATGGGCCGGCATTCTGGTTCCCGGCAATACTGGAGGGGTAAACCAATTCTGCCTACACCAGGGTATGGATCACCTAAGGCTGTCCGAGGGTTAAGTCGATCGGGCCTGCAGAGGATAGTAGTCAGCAATGTGGAGCAATTAGCTAAACTCGATCCTATCACTCAAGGAGCTATAATCTCCAGTGGGGTTGGAAAAAAGAAAAAATTAGATTTGTTGAAGCTGGCTTCCGAGAAAAAAATAACCCTATTAAATGTTAAGGATAACACTACAGAAATAACTAAAATTGAACAGGAGTATGCCCAGAGGATTAAATTAAAACAGGATAAATTTAAAAAAAATGTAACCAAAAAAGAAGAGAAGAAAAAGAGAGCTGAGGAGAAAAAGAAAGAAGAAAGTAAAAAAGGATCCCAGAATAGTGAAGCTGAATCCATGGAAGATAAGGTAATGGAAGCCTCCAAAATAAAGGAAGAAGCTGAAGCTCAAAAAAAAATCGCGGAGAAAACAATAACTAAAAAACAATAAAATCAGCGGCCCATACTTAACAAATTAACCCCATTAAACTACCAATTTAAAAAAACTCAACCTTAAAGAACAGCCCCATGAAAAATAAAAAAAAATTAGCTGCCAAGTTGCTAAAAACCTCGTACAAGAAAATCCGAGTTGCTGCTGGCGCACTGGAAGATTTTAATAAAGCTATTACCCGATCTGACTTGCGTGGTTTAATTGCTGTAGGCAAGGTGACCAAAAATAAATCCAATCAGCATTCCCGTGCTGGAGCCAGAAAAACTTCCGCCCAAAAACGTAAAGGCCGGCAAAAAGGACACGGATCCAGGAAAGGAACTAAACATTCAGTAATCACTCGGAAAGAAAAATGGATGGCTCGTATTCGAACGCAGCGTAAATTCCTTAAAGAGCTTAAAGAGAAAGGATTATTGTCGGCTGGCAATTATCGGCAAGTATATGCTAAAAGTAAAGGTGGTTTTTTCCGGAATAAGCGGCACATCAAATTATATTTAACTGAACACAATTTAATTGAAAAAAAATCTGAAGCTAAAAATAAGACCAAGGCCTAGAATAAATTATAAACTAATAAAAATTTAACAACCTCAATTAATACCTCCATAACCTAAAAATAAAGATTATAACTGTAAAAAAATCAGCCAATAAAAAATAAATACCACAAAATAACCCCCAATGGTCAACAAAAAACCCAAAACTGTACCGTTCCGCAGGAAAAGAGAATATGTTACTAATTATAAAAAGCGATTAAAGCTGTTATTATCCCGGAAGTTAAGAATTGTAGTGCGTATGACTAACAGCAAAATTATTGCTCAATTAGTAAATTTCAGTCCTGCTGGAGATAAAGTAGTCCTGGGTATTGATTCCTCAGCTCTGGCTAAACTAGGCTGGAATTATTCACTTAAAAATACTCCCGCAGCTTACTTAACCGGACTGCTGCTAGGTAAAAAGGCCTTAGGTCAAGGGCATAAAGAAGCTATCCTCGATACCGGCTCCCGGGAACCACAGAAGAAAGGCAAAATCTATGCTTTCCTAAAAGGGATGTTGGATTCAGGCCTAGAGGTCCCTAGTGGAGAAGATATCTTTCCCCCGGAGGAAAGAATTACCGGAGAACACATTAAGGGTTATGCTAAAAAGTTAAAAGACAATAATCAAGTGTATCAAGAGCGGTTTGCCCGCTACCTTAAAAATAAGGCTGCTCCTGAAAATATGCCTGAGCAATTCCAGCAGCTTAAGCAGAAGATAAGTTCAGGTAAAAACAACAAATAAAGAATAAAATTAAAATAATAGATTTAAAAAAATACTATAACTTTAAAAAATAAACCTCTAAACATAGAGAAATTAGAATAAAAACTAACCTCAATTTAACGAGACAAAATTAAAAATGGCTGAACAAAAAGATAAAACCAAACGAAAACCCCAACCTTTCAAAAAATCTTCCCGAAAATTTAGTAGAAAGACCTCGCCTGATAATAAAGGCAGAATGGATGGGTTTGAGTCTAATCCTTTAGAAACCTGGAAACCGGTTACCAAACTAGGTAAAATGGTAAAAGGCGGGGAAATTACTGACATTAAGCAGATATTTGATCAAGGATATACCATTCTGGAATCAGAAATAGTTGATACCTTGCTTCCCAACTTAGGAGAAGATTTATTGCTTATTGGCCAAGCCAAAGGTAAGTTTGGAGGGGGGCAAAGAAGAATTTTCCGTCAAACTCAGAAAAAAACCCGGGAAGGAAACAAGATTCATTTTATGACCTGTGCAGTGGTTGGAAACCGGGATGGGTATGTGGGCATATCTACTGGTAAAAGTAAAGAGACTGTCCCTGCTAGGGATAAAGCTAAACGTAAAGCTAGGCTTAATCTAATCCGAGTTAGAAGAGGCTGTGGCAGCTGGGAAACTGATTCTCGAGAACCTAATTCTATTCCTTTCGCGGTGGAAGGTAAATGTGGTTCAGTACGCTTGAAATTGATGCCTGCTCCTAGAGGTAAAGGATTATGTATTGAGAAAGAATGTGCTAAAGTTTTGGAATTGGCCGGGATAAAAGATATTTGGAGTAAAGCTGAAGGAAAAACTAACACTAAATTAAATTTAATTTTCGCGCTGGAAGATGCCTTAAGAAAATTGTCTGAAGTTAAAGTAAAAGCTGAAGATTTAAAAAAATTGGGCATTATTGACGGAAAGATGAGTGAAACCGTAGGAAGTGAATCTTAATCATGAATACCGACCAGACTAACCAAACTAAAACTTCCTCTGGAAGTGATAGTAGAAATGACCAAAATGGAAAAATTGCTGTGGTTCTAGTTAGAGGTATGGTTAAAAGTTTGCGCGAAGTCAAAGCTACTTTAGAAATGCTAAATTTAGATCATAAAAACCATTGTGTTATTTTAGAAAATAATCCTGTTAACCTAGGCATGATAAAAAGAGTAAAAGACTATGTCACGTGGGGGGTTATAGACCCAGAAACATTTAATAGATTATTATCCCAGCGGGGAAAAGAATTCCAATCCCGATTAACTGATTCTAAAGGAAAATATTCCTATAAAGTTTTAGAAGTTTCAGGTAAGAAATACAAGCCTTATTTTTCCCTGAATCCGCCTCGAAAAGGTTTTGGCCGGAAAGGTATAAAAGTAGCTTTTAAGGCTGGCGGCGGATTAGGAGATAGGGGAGAAAAAATAAACGATTTGATCCAGAGGATGCTTTAATGGTAGTTCATAAAAGAAAAAAAGTAACTAAGTACCGCGGTCACACTAGCCACGGGGGCGGGCATCACAAGAAAAGGCGGGGTGCCGGAAGCCGAGGAGGTAGAGGTAATGCTGGTACAGGTAAGCGAGCTGGACATAAAAAAGCGGGTATGCCCCCCATGTTGGGCCGGCATGGATTTAACCCTCGAAGAACTAAAAGTATAATTAAAGCCCTAAATCTTAATTATTTTACTCCTGAAAGAGTCAATAAATTATTATTGGCTGGAAAAGCCGCCAAAGATGGAACTATTTTCTCCTTAGATTTATCTAAGTTAGGCTGCCAGAAATTGTTAGGCACCGGCCGGGTTAAGTTAAAGTTAAAATTAAAAGTTGATTCTTGTAGTCCTAAGGCTAAGGAAAAAGTTGAAGCCGCTGGTGGGGAAGTAATTGTGGCTTTTGAACATAAGAGTAAAGGTTCAGATAGTTCTCCAGTCCAAGAAATTGATCAATAATTTAGCTTTAAACCGTAACTTTAATAACTATTAACTCTTTCCCCAGATTCGTTTGAGATTATACTTAACTATAATTATTGTTAGATATAAGGTTAACAATAAATATTAATGTTAAATCTTTGATTAAGATAATAAAAATAATAATTGTCTTTGATTATAGGCCAATCAATTGATTATATAATATTAAAAAAGCAGAAATAAAAAGGTAAATCAAATATGGGATTCCTGGATAAGATATTGTCAATATTTCCGGAAGTTAGGGGACCGCAGCAAAAACGCCTTCCCTTTAAGGAAAAACTAAAATGGACTCTATTATCCTTGGTGTTATTCTTTGTCTTAGGTTTGGTTCCTTTGTTCGGATTAGGAGAAAACTCCTTGCAGCAGTTTGAATTTTTATCCATCATTTTGGGAGCTTCTTTTGGCAGTATAATCTCTCTGGGTATAGGCCCGTTAGTTACTTCCTCTATTGTATTACAATTATTGTCGGGAACTGGGTTGTTAAAACTAGACTTGACTTCACCTGAAGGAAGGAAAAAATTTCAGGGTTTGCAAAAGATATTTTCCATCTTTTTTATCATCTTTGAAGGAGCGATCTATGTTTTAATGGGAGGTTTAGCTCCTTCAGCCGAATTTGCTGGCACGGCATTATATGGACAATTGGAATTCATTTTAATTATCCAATTGATCCTGGGCGGAATACTGATAATGTTTATGGATGAAGTGGTAAGCAAGTGGGGATTTGGTTCCGGAATTTCTTTGTTCATAGTAGCTGGAGTAGCCCAGCAGATCTTTGTCCGTTCCCTTAACTTCCTGCCTTCGCCTAACAATCCAGATATTGCTGCGGGAGCCATTCCTGCTTTGTTCCAATCTTTAACTAGAGGAGATATAACTACTGCCAGCTTGCAGCTGGCGGCCTTAGCTTCAACTCTGGTCGTGTTTGGGATTTGTGTTTATTTCCAAGCTATGAAAGTAGAAATTCCATTAACTTTTGGCCGGGTTAGAGGTTATGGCATGCGCTGGCCGTTAAATTTCTTTTATACCTCTAACATCCCTGTTATATTAGTAGCCGCTTTAATGGCCAACTTGCAATTATTTGCCACCCTGCTTGAAAGTTGGGGTTTCCCCATCCTGGGAACATTTTCGGGCGGTGCACCGGTAAGTGGATTAGTTTATTGGTTAAGTGCCCCTAATTTATTACAAAATCTAATTCAAGGAAGTTTTACTTTAACCTTGGTCGGCCAGGCTTTAACTTATATTTTAGTGTTCATGATAGGATCAGTTATATTTAGTATATTTTGGATGCAGACTGCTAACATGGACGCTCGTAGCCAGGCTAAACAAATAATGTCTTCCGGACTGCAAATTCCCGGTTTCCGCCGAGACGAACGAGTATTAGAAAAAATTCTGAGCCGATATATCTGGCCGTTAACTATAGTTGGCGGAGCATCGATTGGAATTTTAGCGGCTATAGCCGATCTTACTGGAGCTTTGTCTAATGGTACCGGTATTCTATTAGCGGTAATGATAGTGTACAAATTATATGAAGAAATAGCTAAGCAGCACATGATGGACATGCATCCCGCCATGCGGAAGTTTATGGAATAGGTTAAACTTGATCTGCATACCTCTCAATTCCCCCCAAACCTTTATATATCTTCGATCTAACTTTCCTTTAAAATGACTTTATTAGACCCAATATTTAATCCTGTATTTCAACCTCTACTAAACGCCAGTCCTTTTTGGGCGATAGTAGTCTTGTCCTTCTTAGTTTCAGTTCTCATAACTTTAGTCTATAAACTGGTAACTAACCAAACCCAGATGAAAGAATTGAAGGAAAAGCAGAAAGAATATCAGAAACAGATGCGGGATTTAAAATCTAACCCACCAGAAATGATGAAAGTCCAGAAAGAAGCCATGCAGTTAAATATGCAGTACATGAAACAGTCCTTTAAACCAACTCTAATAACCATGCTGCCTATTTTGGTTATATTCAGCTGGATGACTGCCCACTTATCGTTTGAACCAATTTATCCTGGTGAACCCTACAGTATCAGTGCTAATTTTAATGAGAATTTAGCTGGGGAAGCGGAAATTGAAGTTAGTGAAGGCACAGAAATTTTAAGTGAAAAAGTTCAACCCATCACCGGAGCTGTGACTTGGAACCTTAAAAGTTCAGAAGGTGAGCATAAAGTTCAGGTAAAAGTTGGGGAAGAAATTCAATCTAAGGATGTGCTGATAACTTCTGAATTGAAATATGCCGAACCCTTGACAGCGTACAAACATTCCAGTATTGAAAAAATTACTATTAATTATAACAAGCTTAAACCCCTGGGGGAACATTCAATTTTAGGCTGGAACCCGGGCTGGCTGGGATTGTATATTATTTTATCAATAGTATTTAGTATGGCGCTTAGGAAATTGTTGAAAGTGTATTAAAAAAGTTTAATTTTTTGGCTATTTCTATGACTATTAAGCCAACATTTCCTAAATCGTCCTTAAGAAAAATTTATATATTACTTCAATATTAGTAAACAACATGAAAAAAAGGTTTGTGAATAGAAGTTCATATAGTTATCTTGGTTTCATATTATTTTTTCTGTCAGTGGGTTTACTTTTTTTTGCCTTGCCCAATGTAAATCATTCTGGGTTGCAGAATTTTCTGACTGGAGCTGCAACTTCTGAAACTACTACTCTATCTATAACCGTTAACTCGGCCCCAGTAATTTTTCAAGTCCGTCAGGTTCATTCACAAAGTATTACGGAAGGCAGCAATATTATAATTACTAACATCACTTTCAACGTCACTGATGCTGACGGTTTTGGAGACATCAACAACAATTCCGCTCAGATTAGGATTAACTTAACTGGAGAACAAGATAGATTTAATAGCAGCTGTAAAGTGGCTTCCCAGTTCAGCAGCACGGGAGTATCCTTCAATTGTACGGTAGATATCTGGTACTTTGATAGTGCTGGAAACTGGACTATTAACGTTTCCATAAATGACTCGGCTGGAGTTTATGCTGAAAACAATTCTAATTCCGTGGAAATATTTTCCACCACGGGTATGGTCATGAGTCCTAACGCATTAACTTGGGCCACTTTGGAGTTAGGAGATACTAACAAAACTTCCAACAATGACCCGGTACTGATCAACAATACGGGTAACAAAAATATTAATGTCGGCGGGGTTACAGTTACCGGATATAACCTGCAAGGTCAAACTCTAGCCACCGATTTCATAAACGCCGCCAATTTTAGTATCTTCCCCACCAACGGTACGTTAGGTTGTACTGGAGTAGGATGTCTGGAATGTAATGGAACTATGCTGCTTAACGCTACTTCCAGAGTAGTGGCTTATGCTAACATTACCCGAGGAAATAATACTATAGGATCTGAAAATGGAACTAGTGGACAGGAAAATTTATACTTCTGTCTTCGATTGGTACCCACAACTATCAGCCGGCAGGTTTATAGTACTACTGGGGCCTTTACCTCTGCTTGGACGGTAGCCGTGAGTTAAAAGAGGAACAAGATATGATTAAAATAAAAACTATCACCCAACTGAAAATACCCCCACTTTATTTAATTTTAATAATGCTATTAGCAATGCTTCCCTTAGTTGCTTCGTTTGGGGTTACTACTCCTTACTGGGATACTAAACCCTTATCACTTCATCCGGGGGAATCGCAAGAGGTGCAGTTATTATTACAAAATATGGTTGGGGAAGGGGATATAACTCTGTTAGCTAGTATTACTGAAGGAGGAAATATAGCCCAGTTATTGGATCAAAATTTAAACTATTTAATTCCTTTTGGAACCAAAGATGTACCGGTCTCCTTACGGATTACTATTCCTGAAGATGCCTCCACTGATGGAGATGTAAAAGTCATAGTTTCTTTTAAACAGCTGGTTAGTAGTAATGCCGAAGGCGAAATGTTGCAGATGGCCGGAGGAGTGGGAGCAATAATTCCGGTAACAATCACTTCCTGGGTCGTCCAAGATGTGGGTGCAGGAGGAAATTATTTTGCTAGTGTTAGTTCTTCCACTATAATCATTATAACTGTAACCCTAGTCTTAATTTCGGCGGCGGGAATTGCTTCCTGTTATATTTTCCGTAAAAGAAGATCTATCTCCAAAGAATGATTATTACTTAGTCTTACTAAATCTTAAAAGCTTTGTAACCGTAAATGAAAACTAATAACCTAATCTTATTTTTGTTGATTTTAATATCGGCTATTTTTTTGATTCTGTCCTTGTTTCCTAATTCTAATAACGCCCTTCAGGGAGGAACTACTTATGAAACAACTACTTTGTCTATTACTATTTTTTCCCAAGAAAATGATCGTCCTATTGGAGAAAACGGACACTATACTCCTAACAATAGTCTAATCAGCAATAAAATTCCTAATATCACTGCTTTAATACCTGGAACACACCTAAATCTGTCTATATTTGGAGCTGAATTTCCTTCTTCCTGGATGGATGCCCGAGAACCAAATTCCACTGAAGTTGGCACTACTAAAATTGATTTTTTTGAAATAAAAATTAATTACACTACTACCGGAGGTAATTACCGCATTTATTTTAACCTGAGTTCATCCGAATTAGTTGGCCTTAATGCCAATAATATTAGTTTGTTCATCTTTAATGAAACTAATGAACTCTGGGAAAATCTTAGTACATTTATTGTCAATAGTAGTACTAATTTTGTTCTGTTTTATGGAATAACGCCTCATTTTTCTAAGTTTGTAGTGGGAGAAAAACCTTCTGCTGAGGCCAGTGTAAGCAGCGGAAGTAGTGACAGTAATACTGGAACTGGTTCCGGCGGTGGAGGCGGAGGTAGTTCAACTAATAAACTTAAACCTATTACAGAACAACCATCAATAATAAATCTTCCTTCCAAGACTGTTCATAAACCTAGCCACTTATTTGATGTTAGTATCAAAATTCCTAAAAAATATCTCCAACTAATAGCTGGAGAAGAATTGATTGCTGAAATAAA
>DATDWB010000020.1:0-14430 GCA_035289845.1 Candidatus Nanoarchaeia archaeon
AAAAAAGTAATTTTGGTTAATATATTGTTTGTTTAAGGTCAAAATTACGACTATTTCAAACTTCTCTTTAGAACTTTGCTAATAAATCCTCTAATTTTGCAAAGTTCTCTATAACCTAAAATACTCCAAAACTCCACTATAGCCCAAACTACTCTGTGTTATCCCAAAACCACCCCAAACCTTTATAAATAACCCTTAATTTTAACCTTAAAAAGGCCTAAATGGTCTAGATCTGGAGGCGACTCAGGTCAGCAAGTTCTGACTTTGTCCCTTAAAAATGATCTTTTAAAAATAATCTTTAAAAGAATAAACTTCCGAAGTAAAAAAATAGACCCAAATTAAACTAACCTCAATTAAATTAACTATAATCAAACTTAATTATAATCAAACTGATCTACAATGCCTAGCGGAAAACATAAGTCCGGCCATTACCGGAAAATTTTTGTCAAAACTCCTGGAAATAGGACTACCGTCCATTTCAGGGAACGTAAACCTAGTGCTGCAGTTTGCAGCCAATGCCGGCAAAAATTAGCGGGAGTGCCTAGAGAAAATCCGTCTAAGATGGCTAACATGCCTAAAACAGCTAAACGTCCAGAAAGACCCTATGGGGGGACCTTATGTTCATCTTGCACTCGTAAATTGATCCAGCTTCGAGCTAGGGAGGAAGTGCCATGAGCTTATTTCAAGTAGGAAGATTGTGCGTAAAGACTGCTGGGCGGGATGCGGGAAGAAAATGTGTGGTAATTGAATCCATTGATGCTAATTTTGTAGTAGTTGACGGGAATACCCGTAGGAAAAAAGTTAATATTAAACATCTCGAACCACTAGACAAAATTCTGGAAATAAAATCTAAAGCGGCTTCAGACGAAGTTAAGAAAGCTTTTGCTAAACTAGGGTTAGCAGTCTGGGAACGAAAATCCCGAAAAACTGTTGCCAGAGTAAAGAAAACTAAAGTTAAGAAAGAAGCTAAGCCTCTAAAAGGGAAGAAAGCTAAAGTTGAGAAGAAAAAACCAGTTCAGCCTGCCGAAAAAATTCCCCTAGCTGCTAAAAATTAATTCTTAATTATTTATCTTAATTACTTATTATGCTGCCTTAATTACCTATTAAGTTACTTAATGATTTATTATGCTGCCTTAATTATTTATGATGTTACTTATTTTTTAGGTCTAACCAACCGCCACACTTTTTCCAGATCCAGCTCCGCCCCTACTGTCGGAACTTTGAGCTGCCAGTGTTCTAAAACTGCCGGATGAAATTCTCCAATTATCCCTATTTTTTCCCCGCTGATTATGACCTCTCCTACTCGTCCAGGAATGAAACTGGGATGATCTATTTCTTTTACTGAAACGGGCAGCTGCAATAAATAAAATAATGCTTCCAGAACTTGCCTTATCTCGGTAAAATCAGTTTTATCATGACTTAAAACAATACCTAAATGCTCGCTTTCTTTTATGCCGGTATCAATCTTACTTTCCTTATCCTTATCCTTAGACTCCTGATCAATAGAAAAAACCCGGCCTATCTCCACCAATTTTTGGGGGTATTCATGATGTTGATTTTCACTTAACACCTTGATTAAAGATGGAAGGAGGGAATTACGCAGTTGATTGTGTTCGCCTACTGCGTTTAGCAAGGGTATCAATTCTAAGTTAAGATTCATTTTTTGATTTAAATTTTCGGCTGAATTCAAATGATAATTCTTGGTTTCCAGCAGGCCTAAACCAACCATTACTTCTCTAATCTTAGTTAAAAATTTTTCTAGGTCATCTTCTCGGCCTGCGGTAGAGAAGTTAGGTATTTCTGCTTTAAGGTTTTCGTACCCATAAGCAATGGCTATATCTTCCACTAAATCAACGGGATGGAGAATATCGGTACGATAAGCTGGCACCAGCACTTTTCCGGCTGAATATCCGAATCCCATCTTCTCTAACAATTCACCTGCTTCCTGGGAACTTAAATTTAACCCAATCCGTTTATTGACATACTCCAAATTAAAAGGCATCGGCTGAGGTTCTAGATCCGGGGTTGTTTTTAACCCAGAACTGTACTCCAACTGTACACTGTAAATTTCTCCCCCCATCTCATTTAAAGCAGTAACAATCATGTTTAAACATCTGCTCAGGACCAAAAAATCAAATCCGGAACACTCGATAAACAATTCGGTATTTTCTGTAGTTACCCTGCCAGTTAGATTCGAATTTATTATCGGCGGGAGGCTTAATATTTCCTGGTTGGCATCTATAAAATAAGGGTATTTGGATAACCCCTGTAATAAATGACCGTATTGCTGGCCCATTTTATGTTCGGATAATATTTGCTCCGCGGTCATTAATTGGTCCATTCCCAGGGGCCGAAATTTAATTTTAGAAGGTAATTCAGCTTTATAGCGCACCGGAAAAGTTATTTTATTCAACGGGTAAATTCCAAGGGCCACTTTTTTTCTATTTCTGCCATAAGTCACATGCAGCTTTTCCTGGATTTGAATTATTTCCCTTACTTTCTCTTCATCTAAAATTATATTTTTCACCACTGCGCATACAGTATAGGGACGGATATTTTTCACTGAATCATCAATTATTACTTTATATTTGCTTTTATGAACCGAATATTTCCTTAATCCAGTTTTAACCCCAATGAAGGAACTAAAAGCCCGGGCAAAACCTTGCTCTGACAGCATGTCCGGCCGGTTGGGAAATATTTCTACGTGAATTTGATCGCCTTCTATTTTTTCTAAATCAGTTCCCAGCATGCTGATACGATCTTTCAATTCTTCCAGGCTTAGTTTTTTGCCTACTAATTGTTCAAACACCGTTTTGTTTAAGGTTAGGGTGGGCATTTTATATTTTTTTTAGATTAGATTAAGTTAAGATTTTATTATTTCGAGATTTGATTATTTTTATATAATTTATGTCCCTATTATTCTTTAAATTTTATTTTTTAAATTTTAGGGTTTAGATTTCAGGGTTTAGAGGCCAGGGTTTAGAGGCCAGGGTTTAGATTTTATTTTGTTTTTCTTTTGCTTCCGATTCTTTTACTCCGCTAAAACGTATCACTATCTTATTTTTTACTAAATTAAATGATTCTTCTAAATCTACTTCCAACTGGTTAGCTAAACGACATAGTGCAAACAGCAAATCTCCCGCCCCATCCTGAAACTGCTCTTTATTATCTTGGATAGATTTTATTCTCTCACCTTTATCTTTATAACGGAGTAATTTGCTCATTTCAACTAATTCTTCATGCAGATGATCAAATTTATCTACACACGGAGTATCATCCCAGTTGGCTTTAACCGCAAAATTTTTTACAAATTCTTGAGCTTCTTTTATTCTCATTTTAACCCTTCCTGATTCTAACCCACCTTATTTTAACCACCGCCTAATCTCAACCCACCTCATTTCAACCACCGCCTAATCTCAACCCACCTTATTTCAACCACAGCCTCGCTTCCCGCAATTGTTTGATATCATTGTGATGCAATTCTCGGATATCGGTAATATTCCAATATTCAGAAATTATTCGGCCCATTCCTTGCCCCCAGGCTAGAACCGGGCAGTCAAAACCTAGCAGTGGCTTAACTACTTCCGGACGCAGTATTCCTGCTCCGCCTAATTCTACCCATTCCTTCCTTATTGGATGAAACACATCAATTTCTAAACTGGGTTCGGTATAGGGAAAATGCGCTGGCCGCATCCGGACTTTATCATATCCCATTTTATTATAAAATTGCTGCAGGTAACCTTTGAGGTGAGTCAAATTGGCCTTAGGGTCTATGACTATCCCTTCTACTTGGTCAAATTCAAATAGATGTTTCCAGTCTAAAGCCTCATTACGAAAAACTTTTCCTACCGCAAAGAATTTAGCTGGCAGATCTTCTTTTTTAATTTTAGCTAAAGTCTGAGCTGAGAGCACAGTAGTGTGAGTTCTTAGCAATATTTTTTCAGCCTCTTCCTTACTAAACTTCCCGCCCCAGCCTTTACTTCCGGTATCTCCTCCAGTTTCATGGACGGATTTAATCTTCTTCCATAATTCAGGCAGCTTAGCGGTTCCGTTAAGATAGAATGTATCCTGCATTTCCCGGGCAGGATGATCCTGGGGGACGAATAAAGCGTCCAGATCCCAGAATGCAGATTGAACATAATTTCCGTTCATCTCTTGAAACCCCATCTCCAGCCAGATTTGTTTGATGTAACTTACTGCTTCACTGATAAAATGTTTTTTACCCGCATAAATCCGCGGAGGATTCATTTCCACTTCATACGCTCTAAAAATCTTGTTTTTCCATTCCCCGGTTTGAAGCATTTCTGAATTTAAGCGATTGATAACTTCCTGTTTTAGGTCTAGTTCAACTAATTTCTGGCCCAACCCCGTCAAGGAAACAGTCACTGTTTTTTCTTCCTTGACTTTAAGGATTTCTTTTCTTTTTTTTAATTCCTGAAATATTTCCCGATCTTTAATTTTGGACAAATGAATTGGAAAATCTTGAGACAAGAAAATTTCTTCCTTAGTTTTCAGCGGTAAATTTCTTTTTCCTTCCGCAGTTATTTTTACCTGCAGCATCCCCTCATTACCTTTAATGGTTTCAATATGGCCTTTCTTTTTCAGATGGCCCAGGCTGACATTAACTTCCTCACGGCTTAAACGAGATTTTTTGGTTGCTACATTTAGGCCTTTGAATTCATCGTTAAGAACACAAAGAAAAACTTTTTCCGGCAGGCCATTATTCCGGTAAGCCAGACCATTAACATCTAAGTTAATTATTTCTTCCTTATCTACCTTAACTGATATAGCCCCTTTACTTTCCAGCCACTGTAAAGCTCTAGTAACTTCTATTTCTTTTAATTTGGCTGCTTTGCAGATGGCATTAAGTTCAGTTTGAGCTTTTAATATCGGCAGAACCTTCCTCTCCAAAGGATGCAGTTTGGCTATAATTTCTTTGATATCCATTTCTACCTTAGAAGGGTGAATTCTTTATAAAATTAACTTTGGTGGAATAAGCTATCATCTAAAAATACCCAATTATGATAATTACCTAGAACCTAAAAATAAAACTAGAAGAAATTAATAAAAATAATAATAAAAATCCAAGGCTTACTTGCTTTGCCAACTAAGGTCAAACATCTGGTCCATAGCCGTGGTAAAATAAGGTGTTTTAACCCACACCCCTAAATCATAGGAGGGATGAACATCTTTATCGTTAAGAGTCATAAAAACAACGTCCTTTCCATCTACGGTCATAAACCGAGATTTTATTTTTTCATTGTGTTTAATATCTGCTACATTCTTTAAACTCTCAGCTACCTTTTTGTTATCTTTAGTTACTGGAGCAGAAATTCTGATTTTTACGCCTCTCTTAGCTGCTTTTTCAAAACTGTGGCGAAGACCTTCTGCTTTACGGATAAACCCCTGATCTGAAGTCATGATGTTAATGTTGTTCTTTGCTTCTTTAATCAGAAAATCTAAATGGTTGTAAATATTATTCCGGCCCCTTAAGCAGCCGCTCATCTCTGCCGGATCAACCAAAGATATTCCTTGGGTGTGCAAAGTCTCCAATTCTGATAACAGGGGAGATTCTTTGACCGTTTCTAATCGTTTAATTTTTTCTTGGGAATTAACTTGCATATTTTTCTTGACTCGATCCACCACTTCACTCGGAGGAATGGCAATATATTTTATGGGCTTCCCTAATTTCATAATCACAAAACCCTTCTTTTCCAATGATTCTAATACATCATAACTTCTAGAACGAGGAACATCTGCAATGTCCGATAATTCCCCCGCCGTAGAAACACCCCGCGATAGAAGTGCTGCCCACAACTTTACCTCATATAAATTAAGGTCAAAATATCTCCTTAATTTACTTAACAATTCGTCTTTAACAATCATTTTTTACCAACCCCTCCTTTTCAAAAAATATCCTTCAATTAGTTTATTTTTTGTTAGTTAATTCTTTTTGTTACTTAGTTATAAGTAACATTAACTACTATTAAAAGGTTGTGGTTTTGCAAAATATCAGTTAGTGCTCGTAAATCGCCGCTATTTCTCCCGGTGCAGCAAAAAAATGTAAAAAATTTATCTTAACTTCCAACTAAATTTGATTTACCATTCCAATTTATATTTCAATAATGCAGCTATCCCGCCTAGGCCGTCTAATCTTTTCCCCGGATCGTTTTCAGAAGAGATGATTTTAATTTTTCCTTTGGTTGAATCAATTAGTTTCATTAAATTATCCAATTCTTTATACTTGCCTTCCTCTCTTTTCTGCTGAAAAAAACGATCTGTTAACAGCAAAGTATCTATTGCTCCGGCCTCGGCATGCTTTTGAACTTCAACCTGCCCGTAAGCTGCCAGCTGGTTTTTATTAATTTCTTTTAACAATCCTTCTATCAACAGCTGTTCTTCCCGGGCCTTGTTGGTTTTTAAGATCTCTTTTAGCTCCGGCTGCCTTAGAGTCTCATTCAGCGCCTTAGAATCTACTGAGGAACAATTAGCTAGAACAATTTTAGGGCGCAGTTCCGGCTGATGAATTTTTTTAATTAAATCTTCCTTAAAGAAAGCCGGCGAGGCTATAATAATGTTTTGAGGTTGATAACGGCTATTGTAAGTTACTAAATGATTGATTAATTCTTGTTGAAAATCAGACTTAACTTCCACATTTTTACTTTTCTTGGGTACATCCCCTTTCAATTCCACCAATATTTCATAGCCAAACTTCTTGGTCAAAGCTATAACTGCTTCTTCTCTATCAAACAACAAGATCAAATAATTAAATTTTTTCTCGGTTGCCTCTTCTAATTTTTGTTTTTGATAAGACAGCCACTGTTTTTTTTCCAAAATGAACTCCGCCCGTTCATCTAAAGATATGGCCTGATAGCTATCCTTAGGGATATCTTCCGGTCCATCCTTTATTTTCCCATTTATTCTTAAACTGCTTCCATCCGAACTAAAATCGATAGTTTCTGCTTCAATTTGCAGGTTGAATGTTTTTTTAACCATCTTGGCATTTTCGGAATCACCCACTTTTATCTTCCGAGTACTCTTCCCTCGGACTAAATCCCCGGGTTCAATTATATGGCTAAGATACCATAAGTCATCCCGGTCGCTGACTCTAAGTTTAACCTTCCCTTTATAGTAATCGGAAGTAATTATTTCCATTGGATCAAAAAACCCATAATATTATTTTTAAAATCCAGTCGATTATATTTACTAATGACACCCCAAAGAAGAACATGACTATAAAAGTCCCAATCAGGAGATAAAACCCAACCTGCAGGGCTACGGAAATAAATTTACGAAAAAATAGTAATAATAGTGCTAAAATTGCAATTCCAAGTATAGAAAATTCAACCATATACGGCCGGAGACTAGTATTATATTTAAAAGTTGCCTTAAGATTTGTTAATAAATTAATTAAGAACAATTACTGAGAGTAACTGATAACCAAAACTAATCCACAAAAAAATAAAACTCATTCCAACTAACTCAAGCTGCAAAAGGAAGAAAATCTTCCTCTAACTCTTCATTTTTAACTGCAAAAATGGAATTATAATTCATCAAATCCTTAACATATTTTTGATAATTCATTACTTTCATCCCTCATTTGGTTCATCCCCGCTGCCGCTGGGGACAGCATTCCGGGAAATGATGAAAATATCGCCTACTGCTTTGACCAGTTGGTGAGGCACGATTACCCCTTTAGCACTTCCTAACACTCGGCTAAGAAAAGAATTCTTAGTCGCTTTAATCTTCCAGCCGGAAATTTTATTGCTGTGAACGATAGTATCTTCTATATCTCCAAAATAATCACCGGAGTCAGTGAAAACCCGTAAATCATAAGTTTCGGAAACTTTCTTCATTTTAAGCATATTAACCCACCTCGCTGGCGTGTTTTAGGAGGCGTAGGTTTAAATATTTTTCTGTTGTTAAGAAGGATTATGACTATCCACCTAATCGGCACCTCCCACATCGCCCAGCAAAGCTTACGGGAGATCAAAACGGCTATCGAAGAAGGACAGCCCGACTTAGTCGCAGTAGAACTAGATTCCCAACGAGCCGCCGCCTTATTACAGGAGCATAAAGGCAAAATTTCCCTGGCCGACATAGCTAAAGTTGGATTTAAGGGTTATTTGTTTGCTAAAATAGGACAATACATACAGCAGAAGTTAGGTAAGATGGTAGGTCTAGATCCAGGTTCGGATATGAAAACTGCCATCTTACTGGCTAAAAAAAACAAAAAACAGGTCGTTTTAATTGATCAGCCCATTCAGGTCACTTTAAAGAAATTTTCTAAAGAGTTAACTTGGAAAGAAAAAGGAAGATTTGCAGCTGATATATTTAAGGGAATATTTTTTCGTAAGCAATACTTGAAAGAATCCGGATTAGATAATCTGGATTTAAGGACCGTTCCCAGCAAGGAATTAATTCAAAAAATGGTGGGAGAAATGAAGAAAAGATATCCTTCAGTCTATAAAACTTTAGTTGCTGATAGAAATGAGTATATGGTGAAACAATTAGTATCCTTGCTTAGAAAAAATCCGGATCAAAAAATTCTGGCCGTAGTCGGCGCCGGGCATGAGGAAGGTATGAAAAAATTATTATTGAACGTGGAAGTAGTGAGGTAGAAGTAGAAAATATTCCAACTACTCATAACAATTCCTTAACAATATCCACTAATTCTTTAGGCTTGTCAATAAGATAATCAAAATTAACCCGTTCCCTATCAGCAGTCACTATACCCTGCCCTAATCTTTCCCGGCCTTCATAACCATAACAAGCACCGACGGTAAGAATATTTTCCGGAAATTGGGGATTTAGCCTAATAACTTTCCTAGAAGCTTTCAGGTCATTTAAGGTATCTCCCACATGAAGAGTCTGATCCCCACAGCTATCCAGCAAGCCTAGGGCCAACGCCAGGGAAACTCGAGCTGGTTTTTTTAGACTGTTCCCATCCCCCGCTCCGTGGTAGGCCCTCAACACCTCTTCGGTGATATGAGCATCAAAGTATTGAATTATTTCTCCACTTACCAAGTCTTTATAGATTGAACCCCAGGAATTATTGGTGTTTAGACCTAATCTCAACCTTCGGTTACGCAAAGGGTCCTTTCCCAATTGGCCTAATTTCCAAATCGTTTCAATAGTATTCTTCATCCCATCATATAATGCTGAAGGATTGCTCTGATTAAATTCTTCATATGCTGGCCATACGGGATGCGCCCTATCTTTCATATTGCAAGGGGTACCAATTCATTATATACATTCTGAACTCCGCCTTCCCGATGGCAGTGATCATTATAGAAACTTAAGAAATCCTCAAATGTTTTGAATCGCCAAGCCGCCCCCTGCTTTTCTGAATAAAATTTAAACCATCTTTCTTGTCTTAGCATTGTGGGGCTGATAGTACCATCATAATCAAAGATGACTGCTTGCAACATAAGAACGGGATTTTAGATAAAATATATATAGATTTTGAAAGTATAAAATAATATTTATTTTGTTAAAACAGAGGTAAGTGTAAAAAAATAAGAATGATTAAGCACACTTTTTTTTAGAACTTTCTATCTGCACCGGCAGGGCTCCCTATAGGGATTAGCATCATCCCAATCACACTCTAATTGTCCTGTTTTAGGATTCCAATACAGATCCAGTCTAACTGGGGAATTAACTATCGTATCATCAATTATACTTACAATAGGACTCATTCCTTCCCGTTTATTACTAGGCAAGTTAGATACATAATCGGAAAGATCACCTAATCTTTCTAACTTTCTAATTAATTTGCTAACAGATGATTCTTCAAATACTTGATTTTTATAATCATTTAAAGCTTGTACTATTTTTTCCATTTGTTTTCACCTTAAAAATTAAGGTCCAATGATATCTTAAATTTTGTGAATTAACAACCCACACTTCAAAATTATTCCCAAAATACCCCCAAACCTTTATAAATACCCGATTTAAACCTAAATCTGGTAGCGGTGGCAGGGAGCTTACGCAGACTGATTCGTAAATCTTGGCGAATCCAAAAGTTTGTGAGGAAAGTCCGCCCACCAAGTTAAGGCCACTTTCACTTGAAAGATGGAGAAATCCATAGCTCTGGCTCAGAAACGACACGTCCTTTGAGAAGGAATGATGTGTTCATAAAGAACGTTCAAAAACCTAAGTTTTTGCATATGGCGAAATCATCAGCGATGATGATGAGTTAATCCACGGACGTCCTCAAAGGGAACGATGAAACGGCGAATCTTGGCCGGTGCAAGTTCATTGAACGCTTAGTAGAATGCTCCCCCGAACCTTCCCGATTTATGGGGTTCGACTGAAGGCGGCTTATGCCACCCTACCAATTTTTTAAAAAAGATGGAATCAACTCGGCCTACTGAACCAGAAATTCTAAAGTGGCTTCTGCACACTGCCGTCCATGCTTTCCACATTGAATACTATTTACAACGTTTGCAAGTCGGCTCGGAAGATCCCGATCGGCCACATGACATAGTGCATTCTGGCAACAAGTTTGAATGGCCGGCGGTGGAAGGTTTTGCCTTGCAGTTTAGGAAGGGAGGAAGCCAACTGCATACTGATAAAATTATGGCTTCTCGAGAATTTCATCGACAGCAATACCACCACCAAAAATGGGGGCAGTATTACCCTAATGCCTCGGAAGACGCAATGAAACTAGGCGCAGTAGACACGGTCTGTTCCTTGCTTGAACCAAGAGGATATCAAGGCGGATGCCACACCTTTGAACAGATTTTAGAAATTGCCAGCCGGAACCCCATTCATAAGATTGCTTGGATAAAATTAGCAGTACGGGAAATGGAGCGGATCAAAAAACCCAATTTAGAGTTAATAACTGACTTTTCCCAGATACCTCGGCAAGGCATAACTGCAGAAACCTATGACACTATAATGGGAAGAATCAATGAAACTTTGACTATGCTTAAAACAGATCAAGGGTATAAATTTACAACTTCACCAAAAACTATATAAAATAAGCCCTAAATAGGTAATTATGGCTCAAGATAACAAAATTAGAATGCCTTCCGGTCAAGGTGGTTTAACCCGCTATTTTGATGAATATTCGTCTAAAATAGAAATGTCTCCCGGAGCAGTTATAGTACTGGCAATAATCATCCTTATTATTGTAATTTTACTGCACTATTTTGGAGGAAAGCTTCTAGCTTAAAATGATCCCCGGTATCAACCCCCGAAAAATGCAGCAGATGATGAAGCAGCTGGGGATGCAGCAAGTGGATATCCCTGCTAATGTAGTTATAATTAAATCTGACGACAAAGAGATAATTATCACTAATCCCTCTGTCCAAAAAATCAATATGATGGGACAGTTAAGTTTTCAAATTTCAGGAGAAGTTGAAGAACGTGAATCGGCATCCGAGTCAGCCATTTCTGAAGAAGATATTAAAACAGTTATGGCCCAGGCTGATGTAGACCGTAAAAAAGCTCTTTCAGCCTTGGAAAAATCTAATGGGGACTTGGCTGAAGCAATATTAAACTTGACTAAAAGTGAATGATTAATTGAACAAGCTCGATTTAGTAAACCAAGCCTGGCAGGAATTTGAAGTAGCAGATCATCTTCTTAAAGTAACTTACCCTTTATTCAAGGACCCAAAATTGTTTAGAGGAATCATAATTAATTTAGCTAAATCCTTGGATATGGCTAAACAATTAACTGATGTCCCCATACCTTTGTTAAACAAGCTTAATTGGATTATTTCTTTTCAAAAAAAATGCCCGGTAGAATTCCCTCGGCTGGATACGTTAGTAATGTATGATAACCGTTTCCAATTACGAAAACTAACTTTAGCCGAAGTGCAGAAATACCATCACCAGACCTTAAATTGGCTGAAAATATATTTGAATAGCTCTAGATAAAATATAGATCAAAATTTAGCAGAAACTATAAAAAGGAGTGGCCCCTAATAAACTATCCCTTTATCATTTTGAGGTAATTAATGGAAGAAACTTTATATGAAAATCTTATGGAAGCTCGGGAAGAGTTAAAACGGTTAGAACACATAATTTATGTAAGTTTAAAATATACTCGGACCGTAGACGTTATTTTGAATGCTCTCCATCGAATGGTTAGCACTTTTGACCTGTTGATTGAATCTTTTCTTAAAAAGGCTCAGACGGATGGATTAGCTGAAAAAATGGCCAAGAGTCCAGGGCTAAGGGCTACTAGTTTGGCTGAAATTTATCCTAACGATGCTGAATTAAACAAGTATTTGGCCTTTTATTACTTTTTAAAGAAAATTCTTAAAGCAGAGTATACCAAACGACAGGAATATCGGCGTCATGTAGCGTTCATTACCGAATTTGATCACAGTACAGTTGAAGTAAATATAGATAATTTGGTAAATTGCGAGAGATTCATGCACCGATTTTTTACTTATTCTTGGCATACCTTGCTTGGTCAGCCGGAAAAAGAAGATTAGAACCAATATTTCAGCCCCGGCTCACGCCTCGAAAGAATTAAATACTTCTTTCCTCTAAACCTAGTTAAAAGGAGGAACGATGACCAAGTTTATCACTTTTGTTTCTGGTAAGGGAGGAGTAGGTAAAACTACCGCCACCTTAAATGTAGGCCACTCTTTAACCCAGCTAGGTAAGAAAGTCACTCTAGTTGATGCTAATTTGGCTACCCCTAATCTAGCTATCCATTTAGGGTTTATTAATCCGGAAGGAACAGTTAATTCCTTTGTGCGCAAAGAAAAAAATTTGCGGGAAGTGACTTATGTGCACGAAAGCGGCCTATCTCTGATCCCGGCCTCCACTTCTTACACTGAATTTCAAAAAACTGATCCGAAACGATTGGTGCAGATATTTGAACATCTGGATAACACTTCTGATTTTGTATTAATTGATGCTCCTTCTGGTTTGGGGCAGGAAGTAAGTCAAGTTCTAAAACACAGCGATGAAGTAATCTTAGTAGTAAACCCCACTTTTAGTTCGGTTTTAGACGCGTTAAAAACGATTCAATTGGCAGAAATACATGAGAATGTAGTGGTTGGAGTATTGTTAAATTTAACTAACGGCGGGAAACATGAGTTGAAAGCTTCTGAAGTTGAACGCATCTTAAATTATCCTATCCTGGCCAATGTTAAAGTTGATAAAAAGATTCGTAAATCGGTACATCAAAATTTGCCTTTGACTCAACTGTTCCCCCGATCCAAATCCGCCCGTCAATTTAAATTAGTGGCTCAGCATCTATGTTTGGAAGAAAATTTACCATGAGACCATTCAAACAAAAAAAATTGGCCGATAAAGGCTGGACTAAAACTGAAATAAGGACTGCAGAAGCAACTTTAGAAAAATCCAACCCGCAAGATTACTTTTTCTCCCGGATGGTTTTTTGGAGTGCTATGATAGTCATTATTTTTGCGAACTTAATTGTAGCATTGGTTATGATTCCATTTTTAGTAGCTTTAAACAAATTAATATTAATTTTTATAATTTCCTTGTTAGGATTATCAATTGGTTTTCTGTATAATTTGTTGATAACTGACCTTGGTCAGTTGCGTAAAAAACATCATATTTTAGCCGGAATTTTAATCCCTTTAATTGCCATCACTAATTTTTTTATAACAGTATATATTTCCAATCGGCTGATAAGCGATCTTAAAATAAACAGCCCCCAGCATAATCCTTGGGTAATAAGTTTGGTGTTTGTAATATCCTTTATTATTCCCTACTTATTTAGCCAGTTAAGAATGAACTGGAAAGATAGGAGATCAGTTGCAGAAGACTAAACTAAGAAGAAGAAGAGAATAAAAAAATCTATTTTATCGAAAAAAAATAACCTGAAAATCAATCTTTTTTACAGGCAATGTTTAACTTACGGATCCAATCCTTACACAGTTCATCCAATCCCAGTTTAGGAGGTAATGGCCTGTTCAGAGAATAAGTTGATGCAATACCACCTAATAAATTATACACTTTACCCATAGTATTATCCCATTCTTTTGGACTCATATCCCCGCGGAGATCTAAAGAATACCAGATATTATCAATCCATATTACCGGTTGTTTAACACCGGTGGTGTTAGCAAAAATTTGCACTTCCGCTCCGCCAACTTTTCCCGCAATGCAGTCAAAACCCCGCTCCTGCCCTACCGCCCAGTTTATTTCTGGATTAGAATCCAACAATTTATGGTATATCCTAGGTAAAGAATCTAAACCTTTTTTGGGATTAAATAAAAATTCTGCTTCATAATTGGTCATCCATTCACCCTTATAAGCTGATAATTACATATTATAAAAAGATTGTGGTACAAGGGCTTAGTTGCAAGTTAATTCATAATTAATAAGAAAGTCTCCCTCCTCGCTTGTTTTTGGGAAAACGAAAGTGAGGGTAGTAGGGAGACCTATTATGAAAAAGAGTTATGATGTTGATATTAATAAAGTTGTTGTTAAAAC
>DATDWB010000021.1:0-3721 GCA_035289845.1 Candidatus Nanoarchaeia archaeon
TGAATCGCCTATAACTTCTATCAGCCATACAAAATAGAACATACAATGTTATCATAAAATGAACGCCATAGTGTTCATTTTTAGTTTTGCTCCAGTGCCTCGGTACGTCGTGACAGCGCAAGAATTTCTGAGTTTTAGCAACAACTTTATTAATATCAACATCATAACTCTTTTTCATAATTGGGTCTCCCTACTACCCTCACTCTTGTTTTCCCAAAACAAGTGAGGAGGGAGACTTTCTTATGATTTATGAATTAACTTGCAACTAAGCCTTACAACACAAACCTTTAAAAAACCGCCCTGTATAATAGACCTGAAACCAAAAGGGATAGCTAGGCTGGCGCGCTAGTCCTGCGTTGTTACCGTGAACGGACTTCACACGGAGCCGAAGCCCAAGGAAGGGTTGATCAGGTTTGGATGGTCCTTGCTGTCTTTGCTGACGGTTTGTCATTTGGGACCGCAGCTCTTCGAATCGTGTCAGGCCAGGAATGGAGCAGCACTAAGAATTGTTTGTTGGTGTTCAAATGGTTGCAAACTCGAGAAGCTTCAGGGGTTAAACCATCCAGGCTTGAATGATTCGACTACGGGTGTGCCCCTAAACATTTAACCTGTTTTTTGTCCCAAAACTCCAATCCACTGATGAGTATGATAAGAGGAATTCATCTGGGGCTTATAACTTTTAACAATTTTAAATCTGGCTGATTCTAACAGTTTTAAAATTTCGTCCTCCTGATAGTAAGCATAATATTTTTCCACATTATAGCGATAATCAAATTCGAATCCTTCTCCTGCTCCTTCTTTAACGCTTAGATACAAAGTGCCATCCTCTTTAAGCTGCCGGTAAACATTTTTCAAAATTTCCCCGGCTAATTTTTTCTCTACACACAACAGTCCCGCATTAAACCAAACCGCATCGAAATATTGATCCGAAAAAGCAGGATTCAAAAAATTCATCACCTTAAATTCGGCTTGGGGAGCGACTAATTTAGCTTTTTCAATCATTTTTGGGGACAAATCTATACCTATAACTCTATATTCTAAATCCGAAAATATTTTGCTGTCCCGGCCTGGCCCGCATGCAATATCTAAAATAAAACCCCTTTTAGGCACTAGGGATAAAAATTCTTCTATTATCTCCGGTGATTCCAATTTTTTAGTATTTTCATAAAACTCTTCCACAGTAGAATCATAAGCCAGAATATTATTTTTGATAACTACTGCATCCATAAGAGTTTATTAATAAAGCTGATATTTAAATCTTAAGTTTAAAAGGATTGTAAAAAAACAATCAAAAACCCAGCAGCCAGCTGGTGGGTATAAAATCATAAATAAAAGTAGTACAAAAATAAACTCAAATAATAATAATAAAAATTTATTCTATCTTCAAAGCATCCAAATCTTCCAATCCTGGATCTGATTCTAACTCCTCTATCAAAGAATCTAACTCATCAATTTCAGTTACTGCTTGATCAATGGATTGTTCTTCCAAACTTTGACCAGTTTGATCAGGATTAACATTGTTAGCCGAAGTAGTTGACTCCATTAAACTTTCTTTTATCTTGCCGCATCCGGCAGCTAAGACTAAACCTGCCAGTAAGATTAATACCATTAATTTAGATAGTTTCATTTTTTCCTCCAATAATAAGAAAATAAAAATAATATAAAAATGTTTGCTTACTCTTCCGATTCAGCCGATTCGTTAGTTTCAGTTGCAGTTTCATTTTCTGCATCATCACTTTCGGAGTCATCGGTTTCCTCTTCCTTCAGTTCTTCGCGCAAGTTTTTGTATTCAGCTAGGAATTTGCGTAAGATTTCTTTGGCTTCCTTAAGCATCTTCATCATGTCCTGATGTGCTTCCCGCCAATCTTCTCCCGCACCTTCACCCACTCCTGGAGTCAAGCGTTTAACTTTTTCAAACTGAACTTCAGCATCATTCACCGCGCTGATAAACCGATCTCTTAAAGATACCAAGGTAGTGGTATCCACTCCTTGTTCAGCTAAATCATCTATCCGCAGCTGCATTCCATCGACCATTTCCCGATGCTTTTCTAGCAGGTTATCTAACCGGGAATTAACCATGTTAGCTATGACTTTTCTCTGAATATGCTTGGATTCCTGCCACAAGGATTTGACTTCTTTGATAGCTTCACGGTATTCTTGGGCCGTTGATTCTTCAGTCAAACCAGCTAAGATTTCGTCCTTATGGAGGTTTAATTTTTCTTGCAGAGTTTCGATTTCTAACAGTAAGGATTCTTTTTCTTCCTCAGTTAATGAATCCAGCTCATTTACCCTATTAACTAGTCTTTCCAAAGAACTCTCAATTAATTCCAAGGTTTTTTCTAGATGTATTTTAACCCCATTTTTCAGGTCCAGTTTTCTTAAACTACAGCTGTCATTATCCTGCCGGCAGTTATCTACCTGGTCTCTCAAATCTACTAATTTAAGTTTTTGCTCCGCCACCTTGGATTTAGCAAACTGATATTTTTCTTTCAATTCTTCCGATTTTTCCCGGAATAATTTAATCTTATCCTTAACCTCTTCCAACTTTAATTGAACTCTTTTGACCTTGTCTTCATTAACATCCTTTTTTACATCCTCTTCTGCAACTTCTGAACCTTCGCCTATCTCTGAAGCACCATCTGTTTCCGCCAATACAGCAGGCAATATACTTAACACAAATAGCGCCAAGATTAATCCGGCCGCCAATTTATTTACGATTTTAGCCATTTTTTATCCTCCAATTATGATTTTAATAGATTACTTCAGATTAATTAGTTTATAAAGATACTTTGCCCAAAACTTTAAAATAAAGCTAATTTTAGCTTTATTAACCTTTTAAAGCTTTATTTTAAGCTTAATTTTATTTTAAGAACAAATTTTATTTGAGGGGTTAGAATAAGGGGTAAATTAAAAAGAGTAGATAGTTTATTTATTAAGCATCGTTTCAGCTAATTGCTTTTTTAAGGCTATTATTCCCAGTGAATCTGGCATAGCAGTTTTACTCCACCGCTGCATATCTAATTCCTTAGCTCTTTCAGAATAAGTCAAAACTAAAGAAGCATAATCTCGAACATCTTCCCACTTTTTAACTTTAAGAGCTTCAACCATTACACTAAAAGCATTAGCAGCAACAGCGTGAATTAAATCAAAACTTTGCGGATGATATTCTAATCCTTGCTGAAGCAAAGAAATAACTCTCTTGTAATGCTCTTGCTCATCAAAATCCCACATACTAATAACGTGATAAACATCTGCACTAGAATCCGGTTTTTGTTCAACCTGCCTTTCACACAATTCAGAAGTTGTTTGTAAAGCTTTCTTAATTGAGTTTAGAGCCTGTTCTTGTTCAGCAAAAGAGGTATAAACAGAGTCATCAATTCCCTCCATTAATGACCTTATATTACCCCCATTATATACTTTTTCCAGACGGTTTTTAGTAAATAGGTCTAGATTGTTTCTCATATAAGTCACTGCTTTTTCAATTGAAACTAACATTTCTAATTCCATAATTTACCTAAAATATCACCAGTTTATAAACTTTACTACTTGAAAGTGATAAGATTAATAAAAACTAAAATTGGGGAATGTCCTACCATACGACTGTTAACTTTGCATGAAGTAAATTTCCCCACGTCCATACTTTAGTTGCCTGTTTCTCCAAAATTGCTGGCGTCACTTTTTTATGCAATTGGTGCATAAAATTCCAGTAAAACTGGAACAT
>DATDWB010000022.1:0-33667 GCA_035289845.1 Candidatus Nanoarchaeia archaeon
TATTTATTCACAGAATTAAGTTTATTTTAAAGTATAAAAATATATCTTTGTTAATTTTAAAAGGTTATAATTGTCTTAGGTTTTAATTATTTGGAAAATATTCCTTCTTTAGCGTTTACTTTCTCAAATACTACCCTCATAAGTTCTGTCTTTATTTTAACTGAATGTGTCCTCAGGCCAATATTAAAAGCATTGTGGTGATTATCATAAACTCCAAAATCAACTAAAATAGGAATAATCTCTTTATGACCAAAAGGAGGGACTGCTCCGATCTCACATCCGGTTTGGAAGATAACTTCTTCCGGCGTGGCCATCCGAATTTTACTTTTTGACCAGCTCATAAATTCAGCAACTTTCTTAGCATCTACTTTTTTATCAGCGGGAATATCTACAATTACCCATTCAGCATTATCATCGGTGAATAAAATAGCCTTAATACCCTGTTTTAATTCAAAACCTCTAGTCTGGGTTGCATCTTGGCTGGTAATTACTGCTTCATGCAGCAGATAATCTGGCGCAGATTCAGGATCCATTTTAGAAAAAAATCTCTTGATACGATCAACTTCTTCTTGTCCCATCAAACGCTTAGTTCAAAGATTATTTAAATAATTTTGCTTCAAATTTGCTAAAACCGATGAAAAATATATAAATCAAGACTCATTCATTTTAACCATGGAAGTAATAGGTGTAGATATAGGCGGTACAAATATTAAAGCGGGTTTAGTTTATAATGGAAAATTAGTTAAGTCCAAAATTGCGCCTACTGGGAAAAAAAAGAAAGACATTTTAGCCAATCTAAAAAAAATAATTAGTGAACTAATCAGTTCTAAAACTCTGGCTATTGGAATTGGCTGCCCCGGGCCGGCGAACTATAACCACGGAATAATTGGGAATGCACCTAACCTTCCTCTAAAAGGAGTTAACTTAAAACGAACAATCCAGCGAAAATTCAATCTTCCAGTAGTTATAAACAATGATGCCCAATGCTTTGTTTTAGGAGAATCTATCCGCTTAAATAAACCAAATTTAGTCGGTTTGACCTTAGGAACCGGAGTTGGCGGCGGGATAGTATTCGGGGGGAAAATTTATTCTGGTTCCGGCAACGCCGGAGAATTAGGATATACAACCCTAAAATTTGATGGCCCCAAGGATAAAACTGGATCAGGAACAATGGAAGGATATTTCTCAGCTAAAGGCATAATCCGCAGATATAAGAAAGAACCTACCCAATTATCAATGCCCCAATGGAAAGATTATGGACGGCGGCTAGGAATAGGTATAAGTAATCTAGTCTGGACCTTTGACCCGGGGACGATAGTACTAGGCGGGGGAATAACTAAGGCCTACCCTAAATTCAAACCTTCTCTCCTGCGGGAAATAAAAAAAATTACCAGGAAGACAAAATTATTTAAGGTAAAGGTAGTGGTAGGTAGAACTGACAGCGGGATTATGGGATCGGCCCACCTAGCTTATGAGTCAGTTAAAAGCCTGGGAAAATTAGAAGTGGTAGATATAAACTGATAAGTCATTAACTGATAGGTAAATTAGATAGGATGACCAAGCTGAATAAAAAAAATAATAAAAATACTATAAAAAGTGCTAAAAAAAAAGTTTTGATTATAGTTGCCCACCCAGATGATGAAACTATCTGGATGGGGGGTACAATATTAAAAAACAAAGATAAGTGGGATGCCGCTATAATTACCCTCTGCCGGAGAGATGATCCGGATCGGGCTCCAAAATTTAATAAAGTGTGCGCCCTGTTCTCAGCTCAAGGATTCATGTCAGATTTGGAAGATGATAAGTTGGATGAAGTTGAAGTCGAAGAGGTTAGCAGAAAAATATTGGAATTTTCAGACAAGAAATACGATTATATTTTTACCCACGCCCCTAACGGAGAGTATGGGCATCAACGGCATAAAGATGTAAATGCGGCTGTAACGGAGTTAATTAAGAATAAAAAAATTAGCGCTAAAAAACTTATTTTTTTTTCCTATCACAAAAAAGGAAATTTTTGTTATGCCAACCCCAGTGCAGATAAATTTATAATGTTGGATAATTCAATAGTGAAATTAAAGAAAATATTAATCAGAGAAGTTTATGGTTTTGGGATAGGCGGATTTGAAGATGTTTGCTGCGCAGAAGCTGAAGCATTCAACTTCTACAAACCAGAACAACTAGATTAATTATTAAAATCAAACAAAAATACTAAGAATGAGATATAATAATAACAATAATAATAATCCGATCATAATAGTCAAAGAAAACCGACCCACTTCTGAACACACAAGAAATGAAGAGAACACTTCATTTCTGTGCAGAAAGCGGTGCTTTCTTGCACCAGTGGAAAAAGCAGCTTCTAATGATCATAAATTAAAAACAAAAAAAAGATCTTCAATAAAAATATGAAAAGCGTTGTTTTTTATTCTTACCCGCCGGAAAATGACGGAACAAGCTTGCAGGGGCATTTATTATATAAAGGCCTGGCTGAGCAAGGGCAGGATGTTCTTCCCTGCCATTTTAAGGAATCTATGGAAAAAGAGTATTTTCTCAAGCATCTCAAACCGGATGTAGCCTTCGGCGTAGGATTCTGGGGAAATGTTCCGGAGATAGTACAGTCACCCTTAAGTATGGGAATTACCCCGGTGCCCTGGTTTAACTCTGACGGCTGGGTAGCTAATTATCAAAAAGAATTTGACCAGCTGGAAGTTATGTTCACCACCAGCGAATGGGTCAGACAGACGTACAAGCGGGACGGGGTTAACATCAATAAAATCGTGCCCATGCATATCGGAATAGATATCAACCAGTTTAAACCGTCTTCCAATCCTGTTGAAGATGCACAGGTAAAAAAGATGTTAGGGATCAAGCCTCACGAAAAAATGATTTTAACCGTAGGTGGAGATACAACGTCTAAGGGAGCCCAGGAAATGATCAAAGCGTTAGCAGAAGTAAATAAAGAGTTTAAAGATTGGAAATATGTATGTAAATCCTGGCCTAGCAGATGCGCCAGCGAGTGGAGAGAAAAGGAATTAGAACTAGCGGAAAGTTTGGGATTGAAGGATAAAGTTATTTTTTTAACTGATGAATTCAGCCAAGAATTCATGGCCCGAATGTTGAATTCAACTGATGTCTACGCCGCTCCTTCTCGAATCGAAGGATTCGGCATGATCCAGGTGGAAGCCATGGCTTGCGGCAAGCCGGTAATTTCTATCAATAAAATGGGTCCAGCAGAAACAATTCTGCATCAAAAGACTGGCTATTTAGCCAAAGCTGCGGAAGAAGTTAAATTAGACCAAGAATGGGCCTACCCGTCAATGGGATTTAGAAAAAAGCAAATCGTAAAATTTGATTCTCCTAAAACGTTTGCTTACCGAGCGGATATTAATGATCTGCGGAATTACACTTTAAAATTGCTCACGGAGGATGAGCTTAGGATCAAGATGGGTACAGCTGCCCGGGAGCATGCAGTAAAAAATTTTGATTACCGCATAATATCTAAAAATATTGCCGACATAACTAAGAGCAGATTGGGATTAAATTAAGAGTGGTTAAATAAATTAAATAAGTTAAAAGGGATAAATTAAGTCTTTTTTTTAGATTAAAAGAAATATTGTTTGGATTTTAAGAAGTGATGTCTAGATTAAAACTTTTTTTTTCATTAGAGATTCATAGGCCAAAAGATACATTCCGGCATTCCAAGCCTGCAATTTGCCATGTGGTTTCCGGGTTAGGGGGTCAATCCATTCCGGGAAATTTCCCTTAAGATTGGCTTGGGCTAGCAGTTTCAGCTCGGTTAGGGCTTGGGAAAATTTATTTAATTTAATTAAGGCTAAAATATAGAAACCACCAATAAAAGTCCAAATTCCTCCGTTCAAATAATGGTTAGGTTCGCTGGCTTCACAATCCCTAAAATAATCCTGCCAGTCTTTAGAGCTTTTTTTCAGAGGCGGAAAAATTGCTTTCACCGGAAAGGGGCGGTGGACTTTATTTTTTTCTAGATAAGAGATTATTGTTTTAGATTTAGATTTATCAGCTAAATCAAACACTATAGCTAATAAGTTCCCCAAAGTATCAAACCATTCACCAATCTCTTTATACTTATTATGATTTTTCCAGCGGTAAGCATAATAGAAATGGCCATTCCATAATTTTTTATCAGGATGAGTATTAATTACTCTCTGCAAACGGCGGGCAGAATTAGTTTGGCCTAATAATTTTAGGACATGATAGTATAATGCCTGAGTATTGATGGTCCGCCCATACTTGTGAGGAAATGCATCCTGCCAGTCGGTAGTTGGCAGTTGAAGCAAAGTTCCATCTTCACCTACATCCTGAGACTGAAGCCAAGCTAAAGCCCGTTTTATTTTGCTATGATGAAGTTTAAATAAGGAATTATCCCGATAACGTTGCTTATAGATATGGTGGCCGATAATATACCATAAGGTTGAATCAATGGAAGCGTAATCCACATGAGGCTTCCTGGAACTATGCTGATCTACGGCATTGGGTATCTGCCCATGCGAACTTTGGTTCTTGCCTAGCAGTTCTAAACTTTTTTTGAAAGTTGATTTGAATAATGGAGTATACTTATTTTCTCTGTTCTTAGTTTGGAATTTCTTAGTTTTGGTGGTCTTAGTTGTTAAATTCTTACCTTTGATATTATCTTGGACTAAACTTGCTCCCAAAAAACTAATCATGCTGTCTCTGGCCCAAAGTGCATTATAACCTTCTATTCCCCCCGAAGCATATAAACCATTGGGAGTAGAACAAATTCTGATTACTTCTTTAGCTTGGTCATAAGCTGAATCTAATATTCCTGAGCCTAATATCGCTGAATCAACTAACTGCCTTAACTTTTCTTTCTTCCTTTTTTTTCTGGGCTTAGCCACTGCGACCATACTTATCCTCATACCTAATGATATCCTCTTCTTTAAAATCACCCAAGGAAATTTCCAAAACTTGAATGATTGGCCCCTTTTTCTTGCCCCGTTTCTTACGGGGATTACTCAGGCGATGTTTAATCCCCGCTGGAATCCAGAAGTTGTCACCAGGACGACCAGTTAGAGTTTTAGAACCAATAACAACCTTAGGATTGCCTTCTAACACCTGCCAAAACTCAGCTCGATGCTCATGTTTTTGCAAGGAAAATTCTTCCCCGGGGTTGATGGTCAAAATTTTAACAGTACTATTCTGGTTGTGGGTAAATTGAGTAAAGCCGCCCCAGGGTTTATCAACTGTAAATTTCTTAATCACGCTATTTTTTTTCATAATAATAATTGGTTATCGTTTACTCGTTTTTTTTAAGATTGCTGTTTAGATTTTTCAGTTCATATCTTCATATATTCATATCTTTTTATGATTTCTAGCCAATTCATCCACTAAACCGCTCAAACTTACTGACGCGGCGGCAATGTATTTGTCAGCTGCTCCGTAATAAATATACAATAGGTCTCCAAAGACGGCCGTGCCAGTGGGGAAGACTACATTTTTAACATTTCCTTCTTTCTCCCAGGGTTTAGTAGGAGAGAATAAGGGTTCATGATGATGGCCAATAACTTTGGTTGGATTTTTCTTATCCAGAAGCGCTGCCCCGGCCCGGTAGGTTTTGCCCTTATCCATATCATCGACGGCGTGATAAATTAGCAGCCATCCTTTGTCAGTTTCAATTGGCGGACAGCCCCCGCCAACGTTCCGGGTTTCGTACCAATGTTTAGATTCCAAAATAACATAACGGCATAAATTTCGGAGGTATTTCCGCCAATAATTAGTAGTTAAGTCTGAGAATTTTTTAAAATAAATAACCTGGATATCAGGAAGAATACGATGGACTAAAGCAAATTGCCCGTTTATTTTTTTGGGAAAAAGAAAAGCATCCTTATCCCACAACAAGACATCTTTCCCATCAGTTTCCTTGAAATAAGACTCAAATAAAAAATAGCGTTCTTTCAACTCATCTTGGCAGGCCCGAAAATGGTCTTCGGCTTCATCATAAGTTATGTTAGGGGATATTTGCCCCATCTCTTTAAACTGTTTCAGATTTTTACTGACCGCATAATGTATACTCACATTTTTTCCATCGTATACTATGTAGGTTAAATAGTAAGTATTACCCAATTTTACAATCCTGGGATCTTCATATTCCCGCCGGACCTTCTTATTCTTGTTATAAAGAATAGGTTTGGCTGAACGCTGAACCACTTTCAACGGACCATCAAGTTTACAATAACCGATAGTAGAATGATTGTCCCTATCCCAGGCTCGATAGAACATATGAACATAACGGCCTACTTTAATAGCAGCGGGATTGAATACCCCTTTAGATTCAAACGGCCGGGAGGATGGTTTTAACAGCAGACCCTCTTTTTTAACATGCAACATAAAAATAGTAAATTTTTTAGGTTAATAAAGTTTTCTTGTGACAGATCTGTCCTAAATTTAATTTTTGGTCACGGCCATTCGCACTTAAGCCAGATAATTGAACTTGACCTAAACCTTGCCTTTCAACTTCAAATCCAGAACTAAATCTTCCAACTTCCTTAACTCGTACTTGACTGCATCAACTTTCCGCCTAATTTCATTATCCCTGAAATCAAATTTAAGCAGCTCGCCGTAAATAGTATCTACTTCATCCCGGATCTTGACCACTTTAGAATGTTCTCCTTTACCAGCTAAGAAAACTGCTTTCCGAGTAAGTTCACCCGGAAGATCAGCTAAACCTAACACTAAATGTTCAGCTATCACCGGCAGAGATATTAATTTACCAGTCTTTACAAAATTGTAATATAAAACTGCTTCCACGTACTCTTGTATAGCAACTTTGTAGCTTCCTTCAAAGATTAATTTGGCCTTACCTTGGGCGATAGTGTCTAACTTTTTCTTTTCCTGTTCTATCTCTTTAACCATCTCCGCAGCCTGTTTCATCTCATCCCGATGCACGCTATAAATTACCTGTTTGCTAAGTTTTAGAACATCTCTACTCTTCTTAATCAGCTTCTCCCGTTCTTCGTCATACTGCTTAATTTCTTGCTGTAATTGATTAAAGTTTAACATAGATATCTAAAAGTTAGGTCTATTTATATTTGTTTGGGAGGTTTGGGCACCAGGGTTTTAGTGTTACTTTAAGGGAGTAAACTAAGAAAGATTAATAAATAAACCTAGGCCTAACTAGTTAAAATGATGCTTGATGAATGGGTGGAAAGGGTTAGGAGAAATATTATTGATTTTCCTTCAGCGGAAGAACTGTTTAAAATTCCCAGTGAATTGGATAAAGCCCTCGCTGAAGTTAGGATAAACCCACTAATAGAATATGGTTCGGTTTTGGAAATTCTGAAATATGCAGCTGCAAAAGTTCCTCCAGGAATAATCAACTTAAGAGTAATCGAATTATTAGCAGACCACATTGAATCTAAACTTGATGATCTGAGAGATTTATTTGACCTAGTCCGGGCGGATATAAAAATAGAAGTTGTACCTGATAAAGATATCCCCGGCCCCATTTATTTTGATAAAGGAGTAGTTATTTTTCCCTTGGGAAATCCGGAAAGGTATCATGGAGCGGAGATAATTACCTATAATTGTGGCAGTTGCAGAGAATTACATCCCAAATTAAAATTGTTAACTCCCAAAGGAGGTGCAGACAATCTGGAATCTGCCCAGAAAATGTACACCAACCCTAAGGCTTTGGAAACGATTCTGATAGCCTCCAACACTCAGAAATACCACCTTAAAGATACAGTCTTCCCGGTAATTGAAAAACATTACCATGAAGCTATTAAGCAACAAAAATAGTTATACCTCAATAAACCCTAGTCCTTTTATATCCTAAAAAAGGCAAAGGTTTATAAAATACCCCACTTAAAAGATGATATTTTAATCGTTTTAATTGGAGGAATAAAAAATGGATGAAAATTCACGACCCTTAGACACCCTGAACAACGCCAGAAACAAAACCGTGATGGTTGAACTTAAAAATGGCTTAAGTTATGTGGGAAAACTTAGAGCATTTGACATTCACATTAACATTGTTCTACAAGAAGCTGAAGAACGCCGGGATGGAGAAGTTAAACGGAAATTGGGAACAATCTTCGTGCGCGGAGATACCATTACCATCATTTCGCCGGCTTAAATTGGAAATTGGACAAATATAATTTAGAATAATTTATACTGAGGACAAAAAATGACCAAAGGAACAGCCAGTATGGGCCGTAAAAGCGGAAAAAAAAGTCACATCCGCTGTAGACGTTGCGGTCGCACTGCTTACCATGTCAATAAGAAAAAATGTGCTTCCTGCGGTTATGGAGACACTCCTTTCCTTAGAAAATTTGCTTGGAATAAGAAGAAGTGAGTTTTCTGTTTTTAATTGATTGTTTAAAAAACTTAAGTCAAAGAAAATCTACCGCCACCGGTGGATACACGAGTGGGAAAGATCAGCTTCTAAAAAATAATCAACCTAAAATAATTTTACTACTTAAAATAATCTAAACATACATCCCGTACTTCTTTAATTTCAATTTTAGAACAGGCTTCCTTATCCTCTAATAATTTAACTACCCTAAATCGGCAGACATCGATATTTAAGGCCGTGTCTAAGGATGGACACAACCCCATATTCTTAGTTTGTTGAGCAATTTTTATAATGCAACCGGTTCGGGCTTGGGAGGTAAGATTATCACATAAAAGGTGCTCATTCGTGGCTAAAGCAATTCGTTGATAACAATCTTCATACTGTCCCAGATCTTTAATATTAGCGCAGAGGATAGGATCGCGGTCATTCAGAGCCAAGTTATAGTAACAATTATCTGCCCAGTATTTATCAGCAATATTTTTACATATTTCCGGATTAGCAGTAATTTCAGCTACCTTTTCCATACAATGGCCTTTATTGACCTCATTTTTTATCAAGTCGCAGGCAGCAACACTTTGCTGCAGTTTAGCTAGTTCGGCAATACAAGAATCTCGAAAATTGCCGGCTTCCATCTTGCTGCAATAGTGGTTTTCAAAGTAGCAGTTCTGTTTGGCTCCCTCTTCCAAGGAACTACAAGAATCGTTGGGGTCAACGGCCTTACCGGACATATTACAGGCAGTGACCAATAACATAACCAATACTAATAAACCTACTAACCAAGCTTTACCCATGGCTCTGGGTAGTTAAACCTATAAATATAAATTTTATGGAAGAGGTGTTACAGATAAACTAGTATAGCACTATTCAAGAAGCCATATCACTAGTCTGAATCTACAGTTTCTAATAAACACAGAAATCCTGAAATCGGATTTCTGGTTATTACTCGCTGAACCGTTGCAAGCACACAATGAAGCAATGACTTCATTGGTGTCCCGATGAAATCGTTGTTTCATCACGGACAACGGGGTACATGAAATACAACAACGATTGTATTTCAGTACTAAAAATCAATAGTTTTTGATTTTTAGGTATTAGGACCCAGCGAGTAATAAATCGTCTAAGGTGTTATATGGGACCTCAAGCGCAGAATATAATTTGGGCAAATGTTCTCCTTTAGGGATTACTTTTCCTTGAACATAGTAAGAAACTGCTTGCCTGGAAACTCCCATTTGTTGAGATAACCAAGTTTGATTTTGTCCCAATTCTTTTAATCTTTTTTTAATTAAATCACTTAGTTCTTGATTTTGGGGTCTTTCCTGCCTTTGTCGGGCTAAATGGTCTTCATATTCACCACCGGAAGAAAACCCTTTTCGCTTGGCTAAATCATCCTTATATTCGCCCCGGGAAGAAAATCCTTTTTGTTTAGCTAAATCATCCAGATATTCACCATGGGAAGCAAACCCTTTTTGTTTAGCTAAATGGGTCTGATATTCACCACGGGAAGAAAACCCTTTTTGTTTAGCTAAATGGGTCTGATATTCACCACGGGAAGAAAACCCTTTTCGCCTGGCTAAATCATCCTGATGTTCACCACTGGAAGAAAATCCTTTTCGCCTGGCTAAATCATCCTGATGTTCACCATGGGAAGCTCTTTGCCTGGCTAAATGGGTCTGATATTCACCATAGGAAGAAAATTGTTGTCCGGTTTCAGGATTAATACGTTGTTCTAATCTTGTTAACTTATAAGCTGTGGAATAAGAAACACCCGTTAGATTAGCAATTTCAGTCATAGACAGCCCCGCACCAGTATTATATAACCTTCGGATCTCGGCTCTAGTTTCTTCAGTAATTCTTGGGGCCATATACCCTCATAATTAAAGGCCTATTTATAAAATTATAGTAAATAACTACCTAAAAGTAACTCAAGCCATTTACAGCGACAACTTTTTAAATGACCCCTATATTAACCAACCTGCGTGGACGTGCCGGAGTGGTCAAACGGGCTGGGCTTAGGCTGTAAAATTAACAGAAGACACCCAGTGGGTTAGTCCCTACGCAGGTTCGAAAGACCAGTATCATTAAATGATCTGAATCGAAAGCCCTGCCGTCCACATTTTATTATCTAAGAGTTGATGATGTTTGGAGAAAAAATGAGAGAAAAAATGAACCTGTATCAATCCATTAAAAATACTTCAGTAGTACTTTCAAGTTTGGTGATGTTATCTGGATGTCCCGGAGGAAGTCCTACTATTGATCACAGAGTTGCAGATGCACCTGCGGTCTCTGAACAGCAAATTATTAGTTTAGATGCTGGTTCGCATTATCAAAGTGAAGAGCCAAACCTGGAAGCTGATCTGAAAGACAAATCTTCAAAACAAAGTCAACCAAGCCCATCCTATAATGTAAAAAGACGAGTTGTTTACCTTCAGAGAGCACCCGGGGATTGTAGCCTTCCACCTGATGGTTTTGAACCTGGTGTCTACGACGCTTGGCGCAAGGAAAATTGTCTTGATGAAATAAAACTTGAAAAACTAAATGACGGCGGATGTGGCTCTAAAGATAAACCCTCAAAGGAAGATACTCACCCTCAGAAATACGAAAATAAAAAACTTCAGTTTAGTGGAAAAGGGTGCGCTCCAGGAGGTTGTTTTCCGCCCCCTCTAAATTCTGAGAACTATACTCAAGAGCAAAAGTTAAAATGGTATAAGGAATGGTATAAGGAACATTGTCCACAGGGTCCTTTGCCGCCGCAAACATAATTTTTTTATTATTGGGATTCTTCTTCCGGCAAAGGTTTCACTGTAGGAAATAAAATAACGTCCCTAATGGCATCCACTCCCGTGAGAATTACGGCCATCCGGTCAATTCCAAACCCCAACCCTCCGGCTGGAGGCAGGCCATATTCCATAGCCCGAACGAAATCTTCATCCATAGGATGGGCTTCTTCCACTCCGCCCCGCAGCTGTTGGGATTGTTCTTCCAACAGCACTCGCTGCAGGATCGGATCATTAAGTTCAGAATAAGCGTTAGAAATTTCCATTCCTAAGCAGAACGATTCAAACCGTTCTATCAGTCTAGGATCGTAACGGCTAGGCTTACACAAGGGAGTGGTCTCTTTAGGATGATCAATTATATGCACGGGCTGGATTAATTTATCTTCCACCAATTCCTCAAACAATAACTGCACCCCCAACCCCCAAGTAAATTCACCCTCATATTTGATTTTCTTATCTTGGACAATAATTTTAATTTTATCCGCAGACATATTTTTAATATCCAAGCCGGCATAAACTTTTATCGCTTCCAGCATGGTAAGTCTTCTCCAGGGAGTCTTAAAATCAATCTCTACCTCTTTACCTTTATACCTCTGCTTTACGATAGTAGAATTGTTAATGGCCAGACAAGCCTGTTCATACACTTTTTCCAGATATTCCATCATAGTATTATAATCAACATACGCCTGATATATTTCCAGCATGGTAAATTCAGGGTTGTGAGTTGGGTCAACATCCTCATTTCTAAAATTTTTACAGATAGTAAAAACTTTCTCAAACCCGCCTACTAACAGGCGTTTCAAAAATAATTCCGGAGAAATAGAAAGATACATTTTCATCTTCCAAGCATTGATGTGGGTTACAAACGGCTTAGCATTAGCCCCGCCATAAATAGTCTGCAAAGTCGGGGTTTCTACTTCCATGAATCCTTTCTCCACAAAGAAATCGCGAATTACTTTAATCATCTGGCTGCGTTTCTTAAATACGGACTTAACTTCCGGATTCATGATTAGGTCAACATATCTCTGCCGGTATTTCAACTCGATATCTTTAAGTCCGTGATGTTTTTCTGGCAGCATCATCAAGGACTTGCATAGAATTTGCGCCGACTTTACTTCAACTGTAACCTCACCCATCTTGGTCTTAAATATCTCCCCTTCAACGCCAATGATATCACCTAAATCTATTTTCCTGGAAAAAATATCATACTCATCACCTAAGTTCTGCTGGCTAAGGTAGATTTGTACTTTCCCGGTTTCATCTTGAAGATGCATAAACCCAGCTTTGCCCATGATTCGTTTAAGCATTACTCTTCCGGCTACGCTGACTACATTTTTTGTTTTCTCTGAACTTTGCAGCGAGGCATAAGTTTCATTAATCTCCCGAGCATGATGGGATTGGTTATAAGTATAAGGATAAGGATTAATTTTTAAATCCACCAATTCGTTTAATTTGGCCAGTTTGTTCTCATCTACAGAATATTTTTTGGTCATGAGCATGGTTGGTATTAAGGTTATATAAAGATTTCTTAGTTATATTTATAAAGTTAAAAAAGGTTTAAAAATAAAAGAGGTTCAATAAATGATTATATCCAGCTGCGGAAATTCACAAGACTTGGCCCAATCCCTCGCCCGCAAACTGAGAGCAAAATATTCTCCCTTAACAATAGGTTCTTTTCCCGACGGTGAGATTTATCTAAAATTTAAAACCAGCTTAAAACTTAAAAAAGTGGTTCTGGTCCAATCTTTCCAGCCCCGGCCGGACATGTCTCTATTTGACATCATCTTTGCCGCGGAAACAGCTAGAGACTTGGGAGCTAAAAAAATAATTCTGGTGGCCCCGTACTTAGCTTATATGCGCCAAGATAAGCGGTTCAATTCCGGAGAAGCAATAACCAGTAAAATAATGGCTAAACTTTTGAACAATTCCATTGATAAAATAATCACCATTGATCCCCATCTCCATCGTTATAAGCGGTTAGATAACCTTTTTAAAATCCCAGCAGTAAAGTTAACGGCCAATAATTTAATCGCGGATTACATAAAAAAGAAAATCAAAAATCCGGTAATTGTCGGTCCAGACTGGGAGTCCTATCAATGGGCGGAAGTTATAGCCCGGGATATTGGCGCTGAAGCAACCATTTTAAGCAAGACTAGATTTTCTTCCCGGAAAGTTAAAGTTAAAATTGTAAACTCCATCCCACTAAAAAACCGTAATGTGGTGATAGTGGATGATATAATTTCTACCGGACATACTATTGCTGAAGCGGCTAAGAAGATTAAGTTAAGAAGAGCAAATTCAATAACGGCTATAGGTGTACATGGATTATTGGTAGAAGAGGCAGTAACTAAACTTAAGCTGGCAGGAGTGGATAAGATTGTAACAACTAACTGCATCAAGCATAATACTAATGAGATAGATGTAAATAATTTGTTGGTAGAAGAGTTGAGGAAGGAAAAGAAATAGAGATATTAATACTAATAATTATCATCCCTCCTGCCCTCCAAATACTTGTATATGGGCTGCTGTTCTTCCACTTTGACTTCATGGTTAGCTTCTCTAGCTAAAACATATAAGTAATCACTTAGGCGATTGACATACTTAATCAATTCTGGATTTAAGTTCAGCATTTCTTGAACTCCAACCAAGGTCCGCTCCATTCTTCGAGTTACTGCTCGACATAAATGAAGAAAAGAACTGGACATAGTCCCATTGGGAAGAATAAAAGCCTTAGGCAGACCTAACTTTTCTTCCAACTTATCAATATTGTCTTCCAACTCCTGAACATATTTTTCCGTTATTCTGGGCATCTGGTTCCGATCCAGTTTACTTCCCCCCACATCCGCCCCAACCTGGAACAAATCATTCTGAATCTTTTTTAAAATATCTTTCAATTTTAGATCTTCAATAAAACATAGTGCTACACCGATCATGGAATTTAATTCATCTAACTCTCCAAAGATGCTTATCCTAGGATCATTTTTACTAATTAGCCCACAGCCAAAAAAAGTTGTTTTTCCAGTATCACCGATTTTAGTGTAAATTTTCATTATTTTACAACCCTTCCCCGATATTAATTACCTGGTCTTCATAACTCCCATCCCGATAAATGGTAATGCCTTTGCATTTATATTTCCAGGCCAGAAGATAAGCTTCTTCAATATCCTTAATGGCCGCCGTACGCGGGAAATTTATAGTTTTAGAGATAGAATTATCAACCTGTTTTTGCAGCCGGGCCTGCATCTTGATGTGCCACTCCGGACTTATATCCTGAGCGGTAACAAAAATGTCCCGCACCGATTTGGGAATTTCTTTAAGATGCTGAATGCTGCCCGAGGCAGCCACTTTACGGATCAATTCTGGGGAATAAAATCCTCTCTTCTTGGCTACGTCCTCAAATACTTTATTTACATAAATTAACTGATTACTGCTCAAAACCGTTCCTTGGTAAGATAACGCAAACAGAGGTTCGCAGCCAGCAGAAGCTCCGGCAAGAATACTTCTTGAACCGGTGGGAGAAAGAGCCAGCATAGTCATATTGCGTACCTTTATTCCGTTCTTTTGCAATTCAGAACCTTCCCACGCCGGGCAAACGCCGCGTTTTTCAGCCAATTCCGAAGATTTTTCTTGTGCTGACTGCTTGAAAAAAGAAATAAACTTTTCTGCAAAATCCAATCCTTCCTCAGAATCATATTTTATTCCCAGCATCAACAACATATCAGCAAATCCCATTATGCCCAATCCAAACTTACGGGTTTTCTTGGTTTGTTCCGCAATTTGAGGATGAAGATAAGTATTGACATCAATAACATTATCCAAAAAATGCACGGAGTGGCCAATAACTTCTTTTAACTGATCCCACTCTAAATCGGTTTCAGACTTATTAACAAACTTGGCTACATTAATAGCTCCTAAGGCGCATCCCTCTCGAGCAAGAAGTGGAGCTTCGCCGCATTGGTTGGTAGTTTCAATTTCGCCCAAATGCTTAGCTGGATGTTTGCGGTTTATTTCATCAATGAAAATTAATCCGGGGTCGCCGGTCTTCCAAGCATTTTGAGTTATAACTGCAAATACATCTCTAGCTCTCAACTTGCCGCAATATTTTTCAGTTCGAGGATTGGTGACATAATATTCCCTATCCGCTTCCACCGCCCGCAGAAAATTATCCGTAACTGCAACAGAAATGTTAAAATTTTTCATGGATTTTTTGTCCCGTTTGGATTCAATGAAGCGAATAATGTCCGGATGGTCAACTCTCAACACGGCCATGTTAGCCCCCGGTCTAACTCCACCCTGTTTGATTATGTCTAAAGCTTGATCATAAACATTCATAAAAGCTACTGGACCAGAAGCTACGCCAGTATGCATCTTTACAACGTCACCTTTAGGACGAAGATTGGAGAAAGAAAATCCCGTGCCCCCGCCCCGCTGATGGATCAAAGCAGCATCCCGCAAAGTTCCAAAAATGGTTTCCATCTTATCTTCGATGGGTAAAACAAAACAGGAACTAAGCTGCTGAATTTTCTTGCCGGCATTCATTAACGTCGGTGAATTAGGCAGAAAAGTTAAATTGGCCATTATCTGATAAAAATTATCTTCCGTCCGTTTAACTTCTTCCGAAGTTGAACCATAGCCAGCATCAGCTTTAGCTGCACTTACTGCCACCCGGCGCAGCATTTGTTTAGGTGTCTCAATGGTATTGCTGTTCAAATCTTTCATTAAATAGCGCCGTTTGAGAATTCTTAAGGCTTCATTAGAAAAATTAAGATTGTCGTCGGATCCATCTTCTCCCAGAATTAGAAGCCGTTTTTCCCGCTCCTCGTTGCGTTTATGCCGGTAAAGGATATAGGCCTTGGCAGTCTTGGCGTGCCCATTGTCAATTAAAACTTTTTCCACTAAATCCTGGACTTCTTCTACCGTCGGCAAATCTTGTTTTAGATGTCCGTCTTTTTTTTCCAATTCCAGTTTCTGCAGAACTACTTGGGCTAGTGATAAGGATAAATTTTGGTCTTTTCCCCCTACCGATTGAGCGGCCCGAAAAATGGCCTCAGCGATTTTGTTTACATCAAACGGAACAACCCTCCCATCCCGTTTAATAATCTCTTTAATTATAACCCCAGATGAATGCTTGGAAGAACCAGTTACAGAATTATAATTAACAGTTGAGTCAGCTTTAGTTGAATCAACTTCATTAAATCCAATTTCAACCTTCAAAGCTTCAATTGGTCCACTCCTCTCAGCTGCTGGTTCTGATTTTTGTTCCGGGTTCATCTTATCCATCCTTAAACTAATCACCACCAGACCTTGTCAAAGAAAACCGACCACCACCGGTCACAGACCGGATGACACAAGAAATTAAACTGCGATTTAATTTCTGTGCAGAAATGAGATTGTTTTCTCATTTCTTGCATGCTCGCTTCGCTCGGGTCGGTTTTCTGACACTGCTTTTTCCAATAGATATTCAATTGGATGCAAACCACTGGTGAACACACCAGTGGAAAAAGCAGCTTTTAATATTTTAATATGTTTAACATTAAATAACCCGGTATTTAGGCTATAATTACTAATCTGGCCTACTTACCTAACAACCGCCATTTACCTAACTACAACCGGTAGTCTGCCCGCAAATTTCACACAGCATGCAAGTTCCACTTTGCCGAAGTTGAACTGCCCCACAGCCGCCACATTTCTGCCGGTCATCTTTTGAACTTAAAATGGTACTAGCGGCAGTTAAATTTATAATTGCACTGGTGGTAGTTAAATTTATAGTTTTCTCAGTAGTATTTTTCCCATCAATTGTATTTTTTCTGCTTGATAAATATAGACTGTTCAACCCGCCCTTATTAAAGTTAGAGGAAGAATATTCCTCCAAAAAAAAGCCCAATTCCTTAATTAGGGGGTTGCCTTCCAAATTTAAACTTCTAGCGGCAATTTCCCGAGCCGGTAATCCCAGCTGCAAGCCCAAATTTACAGTATTAGTTAACGCCTGCAAAACTACTTCTTGAGCTGGAGAAACTCCCTCCAAGACCATATTTACTGAAATTAAACTCTCATTTTCAATCCGGCCAGCCAACTGCAGCTTCTTATTTCCCAGGCTCACTATCTTTATCAAATTACTTACCGTTGCCTGATTTTCAGCCTTGACAACAGGAGCAGATTTTGTGTCTTCCAGAATTTGTTTTAGTTCAGGTGATTCTTCCAAAGTAGCATTAAGCGGCTGGGATAATTTAGATCCATCTCTATAAATAGCCACTGCCTTAATCATCATTTCCCAGGAATCATAGAAGGCCTGCTTGATTTGTTCCACAGTCCATTCTGGAGGCATGTTTATGGTTTTAGAGATTGCTCCCGACATGAAAGGTTGAATGGCCGACAATACTTTTAAGTGGCCGTAAGGATGGATATACCTGGTTCCTTTCCTCCCACATTTATTAGCGCAATCAAAAATAGGGTAATGTTCAGAACTAAGATGTGGCGCTCCTTCCACAGTCATAGTGCCACAGATATACTCATTGGCGGCATTTATCTGTTCCTTACTAAAACCAATTGACTGAAGGAAATCGGAATCCTTATTTTTAACCACTTGATGGTATAATTCCTGACCTAAGTTCCAAGGATTAAAAACGTGTCTAATATCCATGGAATTCCTTAGCTCTATTTCGATCTTATCCAGTATTTCAGCAGTCAATCCTTTAGCCATTAATGTGTCCCTATTTATATATGGGCTTCCAATCAAAGTTCCTTGGCCAAGACAGTAAAAAATAATTTCTTCAACTTGCCAATCATCATAACCTAAATGCTTCAATGATCTAGGGACGGATTGATTTACAATCTTAAAAAAACCTCCCCCAGCTAACTTCTTAAATTTTACTAAGGCATAATCTGGCTCTACCCCGGTAGTGTCACAATCCATAACCAAACCTATTGTCCCCGTGGGAGCAATTAAAGTTACCTGTGCATTGCGGTAACCCCACTTCTCACCCCAATCTAAAGCTCGATCCATTGAATCATGAGCTGCTTGAAGAAGTTCTTCTGGACATAACTTCTGATCGAGGGCTTTAGGTTTAATAGTTAACCCTTCATAATCGGAACGGTTGTAAGCCGCGCGGCGGTGATTCCTAATCACCCGCAGCATGTGCTGTTTATTCTGGGAGTAATTTTCAAACGAACCCAAGACCCGAGCTAATTCGGCAGAAGTAGAATAAGCATCACCAGTCATGATCGCGGCCAAAGCCCCGGCAATAGAACGTCCTTCATCACTATCATAGGGAACGCCTTGCAGCATCAACAAAGACCCGATATTAGCGTAACCTAACCCCAATGTTCGATAGAGGAAACTATTGACCGCTATATTCTCCGATGGAAAATGGGCCATCAAAACTGAAATTTCCAAGGCGATAGTCCACAATCTCACTGTGTGTCGATAGCCATCGACGTCAAAAGAATTAGTTTCATCATCGTAAAACTTAACCAAATTTATGGAAGCTAAATTACAGGCGGTATCATCCAAGAACATATATTCACTGCAGGGGTTGCTGCCATTAATCCGCCCATCCTCCGGGCAGGTATGCCATTCATTGATGGTGGTATCATATTGAATTCCCGGATCAGCACTGGCCCAGGCACAATAAGCAATATCTTCCCATAACTTTTTAGCTGAAATAGAAGTTATTGGGCTGCCGTCAGTTCGGGAAGTTAAATTCCAATTGCTTCCTTTCTCTAAAGCAGTAAAAAACTCATTTGGAATACGTACTGAATTGTTGCTGTTCTGCCCCGATACGGTTAAGTAAGCTTCTGATTCGTAATGGGTGTCAAATTCCTGCAAGGGCAAATTATAACCCTGTTTAGCCAAGTTTAAGGCTCGCACCAGATAACTTAAGGGAATATTATTTACCGCCGCCAGTTTCAATTGTTCCCTCACTTCAGAATCTTCCAGGGGGTTGGATTTATTTTTAGCTAAGTCGATTAATTTTGATAGTCTCTGTTTTAGGATTTTACTCCCCGCTACCAAGCTGGCTACTTTCTCTTCTTCCCGCACTTTCCACCAGATAAAATTTTCAATCTCCGGATGATCTAGATCCAGGCAAACCATTTTAGCGGCTCTCCGAGTAGTCCCCCCAGATTTAATACTTCCCGCCGCGACATCAAATATTTTTAAAAAACTCATCAGTCCAGAACTGGACCCGCCGCCGCTTAATAATTCTCCCTTGCCTCGTAATCTAGAAAAATTGCTTCCAGTACCGCTACCATATTTAAAAATTCGGGCTTCCCTTAACAATAAACTAAAAATTCCCCCATCGCGCACCAAGTCATCATTAACGGACTGAATGAAACAAGCATGGGGCTGGCTGCGGGTATAAGCATCCCTAGAATATTCTAATTGTTTAGTAATTGGATCAACAAAACTGTGCCCCTGAGCTGGACCAGTTAACCCATACGCCCAATTCAAACCGGTGGTGAACCATTGCGGGCTGTTAGGAGCTGCTATCTGGGCAGTAATCATGTAAAGTATTTCTTCATAAAATATTCTGGCATCTTGCTCAGAAGCAAAATAACCATACTTTTCTCCCCAGTGCCGCCAGCACCCCGCAATTCGATGGGCAACTTGTTTAATACTAGTTTCACTGCCAGTAATTAAACGTCCACTTTCATCCAATAATAATTCTCCCTCTTCGTTGCGCAGAGGCACACCTGCTTTACGAAAATATTTTTGGGCTAGAACATCAGTAGCTACCTGGGTCCAGAAGTCAGGAACTTCCACATCTTCCATCCTAAATACAAGCGACCCATCATGGTTTTTAATAACTGAACTGCGTCGTTCAAAATTGAAATCAGAAAAAGGATCACTATTTTCGGTAGTAAAATAACGCTTAATTACTAATCCTTCTTCTCCCGGCGTGATGACCTTATTATCTAACTTAACCCCATCAAAATTTTTGTCTTCCATTTTCCCGTACCTCTTTTAGTAAATGGAGAGCTAAGAATAGAACATCTTTAACCCCCCTTTTCAAAACAGAGCACTAAACCCCCTTAATACTGCTGTTTCTGAATGGGATTAAAACAAAATTATTTAAATAGATTTTAGTTATGGAATATGAAGGTTGGAGTAGGCATAAAATTCACAAAAATTATTTAAACCAAACTTCCTTTCCTTTAAATATGATCCTAAAACTTATGCTTCAAAGTTTATATTTTTTCCTACCAGCTTATTTGGCCAATATGTCTCCAGTATTGTTTCGATTTATACCTTGGGGCAGTCAGCCGATTAATGAGAAATGGTTTGGAGAACATAAAACTTGGCGGGGGTTAATCATAGCTCCATTAATAAGCAGTTTAATTTTTGGGCTGCAGAAATTTTCTTTCCAAGAAGGATTTGTTGATTTGGCAATAATTGATTATGCTGATTTTTCCTTACTCTTAGGTTTTCTTCTAGGCCTGGGAGCGATATTAGGTGATTTAGTAAAAAGTTTCTTCAAACGGAGAAGAGGCTTACAACCGGGAGAGAGATGGTTATTTTGGGACCAATTAGATTTTGTAATGGGGGGATTAATTTTAGGATCGTTTATTTATGTACCCAAAGTTGAAGTGGTGTTAATTTTAATTGCGGCCAGTCCAATCCTGCACATAATAACTAACCATTTAGGATACTGGTTAAGAATAAGAGATGTTAAGTGGTGATTAGACTAAAGTGTTGCGGGACAAAGTAATTTATTATCGTTTTAGGCTAAGTCATATTCCCAACTACTAATTATAAATTCGTCCAGTACCAACAATAAATAATATCATATCCCTTCTAGGATCCATCTCCGGGTGCAGATCTAAATATTCATAAACTGCAGTATCGATAGAATTTATTATCCCGGGAAAATTATCAAACCGCGCATTAGCACGAAGATGTTGAAGTAAAGTAACTATATTTTCACCGGGATAATTGTCCCAGATACCCAAACCCAGGCCGTAGGTGTCCATAGCCTCTAAGAGCAGTTCTAGTGCTCCAGAGTAATCCCTATCCCGAAGAAATAACCCTTTAGCAAGAAAATCCACCCTATCCTCTTCCCTAAAAAAATTAACTTCGTCCTCATCGCTGGGAAGACGAGGATCATATTGTTCGTTATTTAAGAGCTCGGCATTGATATCATAGGAAACATCAAATAGATTCAAAAATTGATCATAGACCTGTTCTAAATTATAGGCATCATCCTGTTCCTTAAATTGACGGATACTATCCTCATAAAACCCCAATTGCTCCAGTACCAGATCGCGGTATTCCTTACTAGTCTTTTTACCATCTTTTTCAAGCCGCTTAAATTTAATACTATTTATCTGTGCAGCATAGAAAAGCTGCCCTTGCTGCTGAATACAGTCCTGGATTTTTTTCTCTAAAACCAAATTATTGGTGTAGCGGAGATAGTCTATCGCCGCACTAACATAATTCTCAATTTGATAGGTTTGATCCTGCCTTTCTAACTGGACCAGATCTTCGGAGGAAAAATAATTTCTTTCTTTTACTCTTCCATAGATTACATATACTGGCGGGCGTGATTCGAAGAGGATTACAGTAGCATAACCCACATTTAGATCAGTAAATAACGTTCCTTCCAAATATTCTTCCAAACAACCTAGAGCTACTTCCGCCGGAAGAGACGGAGGCTGCTCAACAGTTGATTCTAAAGTAGAAGGAAAAGGTATCGGATTAAATTGAGTAATTTTTTTAAGGGGCGAGAGTTTAGGTTTAATTTTTGGACTGGGTAGAGGATAATTTTTAGAATGTTCTGGTTTGGGAAAGTTTTTCTCAGAAAAAGTGTAATCTGAAGTAGTGGTTGGATTTTCAATTTTTTGAGAATGACAATAACCGATGGCTAATGCAGCAAGGACAGATGTACCAATAAGGGTGCGTTTAAGCCAGTTCATAGTTTTTTAAAATTTTTTTTATATATTTAAACTATTACTGAATCCATATTGGTGGAGAATCTGAGGTATACGTTCCACATAATCCTGAGCCAATATAATCCCCTCTATAGTGGGATCATTATCTACTGCATGATAAACTTGGGGGTAATCAGGGTCAAAGTGGCGTTTAGGGATGTTTTTTAATAAACCTTTAATTCTTAGACAGCTATACAACCCCGAGTCTTCTTTGTACAACTGCCATCTAGTCATGCCGGCATAATGCTTTTTATAAAATTCTAATGGATCACAGTCTTCAACTCGTTCAGCCCATCTAATTTTATCTTCCGACTCCATTTTGTTTTAAAATAGAGGTTCATTTAAAAATCCTTCTGCTAAAAACCTCTCCAACTTACAGTTTCTGGATAAACCTAATAACTTCCTCAATTTCCCTAATTAACGCGTCACGTTGTTCATTTGTAAGTGAAGTGTCAATAATAATAGGGCGAAGGCGGAGAGAAGCTTTACCGCCTTTATTCCGCGGTACATACAACTGGAGAGGTGATCTCTTATTTTTATCAGCTATCAATTCATCCAATGAATGCTTAAGGTCGCTAACACTAAAGTTTTCTTGGTTAATTAGTTCAATCCAAGTTTTGATTTCTTCTTCAATCTGTTCCGGAGGAACATGTTTTGACAGATACTGCATCAAACACCCCGCTTTAGTAGCATCAAGAGCTGGAGTGTCATTATTAGCCAAGGCATCTTGTAGAACCTGGGGAAAGGTAGTAAGTTTCTCCAGCCGTTGAAGCTGCCGTCTTCCGAGTTTAAACAATTCCTCCGCCTCAGCTTTGCTGTGTCCCTGTTTTAGGTAAGCCACAATGGCATAAGCCCGATCAAGATCAGTGTAGGATTGGTGCATCTCTTCAGTAATAGCTGCGATACGCAAATCTAACTGATCTTCTTTAGTCTCATTAACACCTGCATTACGTTTAGAACGCTTTTCAGATTTAGGAACAGATTCTAGCAAACCTTTAGCATAAAGACGATGATATAAGCTTCGATTTTCTTTCAGCAGCTGCCCTCTAGTCAAGCCGGCATAATGTTCTTTATAATAAGCTGCAGGATCGGCGCCAAACTTCCCTAATGAGTCCACAGCGGGCTTAGGCGCAGCTTGATCCGATTTAGCAACAACATCGTCTTGGACTTCTAGATCCCTATTATCCCAATTATAACGCCGCTTAAGATATCGCAGTGGATCAAGGTCTTTTATTAAACCAGTAAAATCTTTATCATCCAAACTCATTTTAGAGAAAAGTAATAATTAGTTTATAAACTCTTGCGCTTAAATTTACTACCCCAATATCCTGCCTGCATTAGCAACGAATATACCGCAGCAATCCCGGTAGAAAGATAAGCTAATACTGGCCAATTTAAAAACAACAAAATTAATACTAAGGTTCTAGTAAATAATATGGGAGCTTTAAATTTAGATAGTACATATCCACTCTGCGCCAAAACATATAATCCCAGCGCCAGGTAAGAATAATACTCCTCCAACACCCAGCCAATTTTTACCAGCGCCAAAAAAGTTACCAATCTATCACTAAAATAATCAAAATATTTACCCAATTTAGTTTCCTTAGATAACCTGGCCACCACCCCGTCTAAAGCATCTATCAATAAATGAAGCAAGGAAAAAATAACAAACAATAGGTGGTTCTGGAAGAGGAAAAAAATAGCCAAAATTCCAGCCACCAATGACCCGGAGGTAAGAATATTAGCCGTCACTCCCTGCCGGAGCAGAAACAACCCTATTGGCCTTAAGGTTCTAGTTCTCCAACTCTCAAACCAAGCCATAAACCGTTTGCGTAATTCATACATAGGAAAATATATAAAGAAACAGTATAAAAAAGTTACTATGGTTTTATACTCTACTGAAGTAGAAAAAGTAATTGAACGGATTAAAAAATCAGAGGCTAAATTAGTCTGTCTGCAGCTCCCAGATGGAATGAAGACTTATGCTAAAGAGATCGCTGATAAAATAAGCCAGGAAACTAAAGCCCGAGTTTTAATATGGCTGGGAAGCAATTTTGGTTCCTGTGATATTCCCCTAGGACTAAGCAAAATGAGAGTTGACCTTCTAGTCAGCTGGGGACATAATTTCTACCACAAAAAAGTTGAGGGATGGTGAGATGGAAGTTATGTTCTTAGATGCCGCCTATACCGGCAAAGTGAAATTAAACCAAGCAACCTTAGATTATATTACTAAGAAAAAGTACCGGAAGATTGGATTGTATGCCTCGGTGCAATTCTGCAACCAGCTAGCAGAAGTAGAAGAACAACTGCATAAGTTAAAACTGGAGTTAGTAACATCCCAACCAGACCGAACTCACGTTAAAGGACAACTGCTGGGCTGTGATAATTACCATAATTCTCTTAATCTGAACCAGGATGTGGACTGCTACCTCTATGTAGGTGACGGGCGATTTCATCCCCTGGCATTAGTCTATCTGCAAAAAGACAACCCCCAACTTAAGGAAGTTATCTGCAATGATCCAATAAGCAATAAAATGACCCTAATGGGGGTTAAGGACATTGAAACCATACTTAAGAAATATAGAGGATCGTTGATTAAATTCCTATCCGCTGATATCATTGGAGTCATATCCACCATAAAACCAGGACAGGAGCAGCTCCGGCCAAGTTTTCAGCTGGAAAAAAAGTACCCAGGAAAGAAATTTTATTATTTTATCGACAATACGGTCTCCTTTGACAATTTGGAAAATTTTAATTTTATTGAGGTATGGGTTAATACCGCCTGCCCCAGGATAGGTTTTGATGACCAAGAAAAATTTCTCCTAGGGGTAATAAACCTCAATGATGCTCTTGAAGCTAAGGAAATACTCAGCCAAGATAGCCTGTTTAATCGACAATAAAATTTACCCTTGGAAGCTATGCCAAAAGTTTATTTTGAACTTGTATTCGGCCCCGTTGTGATCCTGCCAACCATTTATCGTCGATCTTCCGTCGAGAGATTAGGGAAAGATTTAAATATTATAAGAAAATTACCAGCAGTAAGAAAACTTGTTTTCTATGTAAAAAGGAGGGAAAAAGATATGGTGACTGTTGTTGCAAGAACTGGTGTAAAAAAAGATAAAGGGTATCTGTATTTTGTTGATAAGAACGGGAACGTTGCTCGAGCCAAAATGAGCCGAGCCGGCCGGAAAAAAGGTAAAACTAGAGTTGAAGTTGTAAATAGAGCAAATGTTAAAAAAGAGCGCGGGTACCTATACTTCATTGACAAAAGCGGTAACGTGGCTAAAGCACAAATGGCTAGAGGCCGGAAAGCAGGTAAAAGAAAAGCAGCCAAGAAAAAAACCGTAAAAAGAAAAGCAGCCAAGAGAAAGACGGTAAAAAGAAAGCCTGCTAAGAGAAAAACAGCCAAGAAAAGAAAAAGGTAAATCTTCTTTTTTTTATTTTTTTTATTAATTTATGAAGTAAATTATTCTAAGTTAGTGGTTTAATAATAGTCAAAGTTCTCGGGTCACTCGCCGGCGAATGGGTACTGTGTATTTTGATGCCAGAATTCCACTGTGTTTCTTACTCCCGGTCAATATCAAGTCGCTATCATTCGTTAATTTCCTAAGGAGATTACCTGTGGAATTCTACAGCTTAAATTTGAAGCTAATTTTTAAATCTTAAATGGGACTTTTTAACTTAAAAGAATATCTTGTCGGAAAAGTATACTAATAGAATATATTTTATTAATAACCCTAAAAAACTATAAAACAGTAATTTTTTAAGACTGTACCTAGCCATTCCGGCTACTAAAGACAATACTGAAGAGGCCAAAGGAAATAAGTTAAAGAGAAATATGGCCCAGGCCCCATATTTTTCAATATAGCGGTGAAGTTTCTCAAACTTAGTCTTACCAACCAGGTCATGAATTATCTCCCCGCTCATTAAATACCCAACTGCAAAATTGATAACTTGAGCTACCATCGCAACGGCCATAACAATAATGATTAAAGTTACTCCATTATATCCATAAGCAATATAGTATGGGATCAAGGTCTCAAGGGGCAGCAATAGGAAAAACAAGTAGCCGGCAAAATTAATTATAGCAAAGGAAATTAAACTGGGCTCTTTGCCAGATAATAAATCTTTACCTACTGTAAAAGATATCAAAGCCATAGCCAGGAAGATACCAATCAGGCTGAATATAACATTCTTTTTTCTAATCTTTTGTTTAATTCTCTCGCCTAAAGTCATAATAATAGGTTTATTTTAGATAATTTAAAGCTTTTGTTTTGGACGGTAATCTTTTAAATAAATCTATTTTTAAGTAATTAAGCGAAAATTTAAGTGAACAGCGAAAGTCTACTCAAACACAATCAAAATGAAACTGCCTGAATTCAAGAGCCGAGCTTTCTTTGCCCCAATGGCCGGAGTATCTGATCCAGCGCTAAGATTAATCTGCAAAGAATTAGGCGCCGGATTAGTGGTAACTGAATTTACCAATATCCATGCCATAATCGCCAAGAGCGAAGAAATACATAAGTTCGTTGAATTTTCAACTCAAGAAAGTCCGTTATCAATCCAATTATTTGGTTCAGACTTGGAGGCATTAGAAAAAGCTATAAAAATTGTTGAACCCCATTTTGATATCATTGATTATAATATGGGCTGTCCGGCTCCGCACATCACCCAGCAGATGGCCTGTTCGGCCTTACTGCAGCAGCCAGAATTGACTAGGAAGATATTTCAAACTATGGTCAAAAATTCTTCCAAACCGGTAACGGTCAAAATTAGGGCGGGAGTTACCGCGCCGGATAAATGGAAGGAAATTGCTCAGATTGCTGAAGAAGAAGGTCTGGCAATGATAACTCTCCATCCCCGGACAGTTAAACAAGGTTACAGCGGCCAAGCAGATTGGAAATTAATTCAAGAATTAAAACAAACAGTAAAAATACCCGTGGTGGGAAATGGGGATATCCAAACTCCGGAAGATGCTAAACGGATGTTAGATGAAACTGGCTGCGATTTTGTCATGATTGGACGAGCAGCAGCCCAAAACCCATTTTTATTCAGCCAGATAAATGATTATTTAACCACCGGAAAATATAAAAAAATTTCGGCCAAAGGAAAGATCAAAACGTTTTTTCAATATTTAAAATACGCTAAAATGTACCCTTCAATAAAATTTGCCAACCTACGGATGCAGGCCATGAATTTTTCCCGCGGATGCAAGGGAAGCAAAACCTTGCGGGGGGAATTAATAACTGTTGCCAATAGTGAAGAGTTAGAGAAAGTAATGCACCGGTTTTATGAGCAGCTGTGATTTAATCAATACATAGGTCTGATAATATTGCCTAAGCACGTACCTAGGCCAATTAATTAAACTTTTTTAACAATACGGCAATTTTTTTAGTTATAATTTTGACAGCAGAATTAGTATCATCATTATTTACTTCCAGATCAAAATCTATTTTCTTTAAAGTATGATAATATAATGGATCGTAATATTCTTCCAGCAGTATCTTAGCCGCATCAATGTACTTTTGACTATCAATTAAATTAATAATTTTATCTTTGTTTTGTCTGCTAAGGATCTTCTTTAAGCTTAAAGTAATAGTTTTTAACTCAGTTATTGCGGGAGTATTATCTTTATTATTATTTTTAGTGTCTTTAGTCCTATTATCTACATCAGACAAGTATTCGTCCACCGCTTCCTTAGCCCTAAGATTTAAGTCCTTGATAAGCAGAATATGCATTCCGGTTTGCATTGCCTTATATAAAAAAGGAGGTATTTCCACCAGACCTATTTTCCGGCTCTCTCCCTCTACCACAATATATTTTTCAGAGTTTAATTTATCTAACTGCTGCAATAATAAATTGTCAAACTTTTTTTGGGAATTTGGTTTTAATCCAATACCACCGTACAGACTTCCCCGATGCTGAGCTAATTCCTCCAAATTCAAGGAGTTGGGAAATTTTGCTAGAAGTTTGGTTTTTCCGGTGCAAGTAAGCCCCCAGATTACAACTAATTTAGGTTTAAGAGAATAGCTTTGTAACTTTTCCCGGACATAATAACGGTAATTTTTATAACCACCAGCCAGCTGAAAGACTTTATATCCTAGCGACTCCAACAGGGCAGTTACCGCCCTAGACCTCATCCCCCCCCGCCAGCAATAAATTATAATCTCCTTAGGTTTATGCTTATTTATTTCAGCTATAAATTCCGGCAGCTTTTTAGAGAAGAACTCAATTCCTTTCTCAACTGCCTTTTCCTGAGAAACCTGCTTGTATAAAGTACCAACTACCGCCCGTTCTTCATTGGAAAGAATCGGGAGATTTATAGCTCCCGGAAGATGATCTAATTCGTATTCTTTAGGTGAACGAGTATCAATTAAGAGTACTTTCTGCTCTGACCAAAAAATTTTCAACGCCGTTTCAACATCAATTGGAATTACCATGTTCTTACTGGCCGCCGGCCGATAGTTTAGAGAGAAGTTCAACCAAATCGTTTCCCGGTTTTAATCCCAGATAATCTGCAAAAAACTCCATAGATGAACCATACAAATGAGGGAGTTCATAATAATGAAAAATCGTTAAATTTGCTAATTCAGCGGCTAACCTAACACTCCGGTCATGGTCGGTTTTCCAACAGAAATCGGCCCAGTCGCAGATAGCAATATCCAAGATATCTTCTTCTGGTTCATTAGGAAAATGCCTCTGCAGGAAAGACTGGTAAGCAGCAAAGACTCGGTTAAAATTTTCCGGTTCCTGCTCCAGCCCATTTCTTAAACAATAAATTAAAACTGGTTCAGCTAGATTGATGTTGTGCACATCGACACTATTCAATCCCCTAAAATGATGTTCCAGGTAAGTAAAATTGTATTCAGGCGTAAAATTGGATTTAGACATTTTAATTTTGCGGGATAAGAAGTTATTTTAAGGTAATTTAATTATTAATTTTATAATCTTTTAAAATTTAACTTATTCTGAGGATTCGCCCTTTTTGATTTTAACTAAAGTTTCCTTAAAGGCTTTAACCTGTTTGTCAGTAAGTTCCTTAGATCGAATGTAAGATTGGCGGATATTACGTAAAAATCTAGACTGGCGATATAATTCTGGATCAGCATTAAGAAAATTATACTTCCGATCATCTACTTGCTCGGAAAAAATTTGTTTAAGATGGCAGTCGGGGCAAATAGTGTACTGCCTATATTGAACCAGCACCCATTTATCCTTGCAGATGTTGCACTTTTGTTTAAACTTTAATCGAGCCATTTATCTTTAAAAACATCTACTATAGAATAACCTCTTTAGTATAACTTTAGCAGAGACTGCTTTAAGTCTTAATTATTAATGTTCATATATAAATCTTTAGGTGAAGATGTGAGGAAATTTACGCCCTACTCACATCCATCCCCACCACAACAAGCACCTTTATTACAGCCATTAGGGCAGGTTATAACTTCTGGCACATTAGCCGACTGGCCGTTAGAATCGCAGTCAACTTGATGCAGATCCTTGCCTTGACAAACATCAAAAGATTCCTTGCCATCAAAATCTACCACAACTCCCGCAACTTGGGGATCATTATTGGGGTCAAAATCGACGCATTTTTGCACACATTTCAGTTCCTTAGCACCTAGCAGAGGACTTATTTCCTGGCAGTAAGTGTCTCCCAAACAGAATGATAGGTTTTGGCTGGGTTGGCCCGGCTCTTCTACCCCAATGTTCCCGGAAGGACAGACATAATCAATGATATAATTATTACCCGGACCACAGGCATCTGTTTTTTTGTAGGGAAGACCAAAAATATTCATTCCAGATACATCACTTTTAACTTCCAAATTAGAACCATCGCCATCCATACAGGTAGGTTCAAAGGGCATTGGCTGGCATTCTAAGGTTAGACCATCACTGACACAAACTGTTCCCGGCGGGCAATCCTTAGTAATAGTGATCAAAATATCTTCATAACAGGTAAAATCCATCTTGGTAGAAGAAAAATCAGTATTATAACAAAAATCTTCGGCAGAAAAAGTTACTTCCCCTTCCTTAGGAGTATACTTAACCTTGCTAACAATCTCAAAACTGCCATTATCCAAATCTTCACATTTTTTTTCTACTCCCGGTTTGCAGACTAAATTAACTTCTCCGTTGACAATTTCCTCAATGCAAACTTCACCCTCGGCACACGCTTCCTGCAGATGCACTGTAACACCGTCTTCACAAACTACATCTAAACGGTAATCTTTAAATGGATGATACAAACAGATGTCAGGATCAGTAAGTAAAGCACCAGCTTCGTTGATGTAATAAGTCACCGACTTTAAATTGAAATTTGACCCATCAGGGTCATAACAAGTTAAACATTCTCCGCCCACACAAGGAAGGCTATATTTGCAGGTAGTGATGTCCCCCATAACTATTTTTTCTAATTGCCCATCATCATTCAGTTCTTCCAAGCAAAACAAATGGATTACCTGATTTTGATTATTTTCCAAACATTGGCCGACTGAATAAGTCCCATTGCCAAAATCGTACAAAGAGGAATTAGGATAACTGGCAAGATAAGTCTCCAGGTCAAAACCTACACATAAATCGTCCAATCCCGGAGGAATACAGTCCGTAAAAATTCCATCATTATCATTATCAAAAGGATAGCTGGATTGGATTCCCGGAAGGTTATCACATTTGTCTTCCGGATAACAGCTGTCGCCAATTCCATCATTGTCCAAATCGTAAGGATAAGTTTCTTCAATAGCCAAAGTAGTGGGGCATAAGTCTTTAGGCGAGCAGCTATCGCCAATTCCGTCATTGTCCAAATCATAAGGATAAGTTAGTTCAATGGCCAAAGTAGTGGGGCATAAGTCTTTAGGCAGACAACTGTCGCCAATTCCATCCCCATCCTGATCATAAGGAAGAGATTTATCCAGTATTTCTGTTTCCGGACACAGATCTTTGTAGCAGTTTTTAAGACCATTTATAGTAAATGGAAATTCATGCTGATCCCCAGGGATATCATCCTGGGGACAGACATCTAATTTACAGCGGCCAAAATAAGTTTCTAGGTCAGTAATACATTCTGCTCCCAGGCCAATTATATCTTGGCAGTTAAAACCAAAAGATTTAGGTTCATTTTCTTCACACGCCTGCTCTATCAAAATATTTTCTTTGCAATAATCCCCGATTATTTGAAATAAATTTTCGGGATTTATTCCCAGATCCTTAACTGAGTCGCTTAGCCCAATACTAACATAACCAAAAAATTGCAATGATTCATCGGTTGAGAATACTCCAGGAGCAAAATAATCATCCGCCGGATCAGCCGGATTAAGATCTATTTTAGTATAAATTACAGCGGTAGCAGGATCGCTGTCAGTGCAGGTAAAATACTGTTTAGGGATACAATTACCCCCAAAATAAACCTCCTGGGTGTTGCAGCCATGATCGTCATATTTTATAACCTCCGGTTCTAAAATATCCTCTCCAGAATCTAAATCGATTAAATCAGGACCTTTATCAGTGAAGGTTGAATCGTAAGGTAAATCTGGAAGATCAGCCAGGGGATTGTCGGCCGGAGTAATATCGGAGGCAATTACATTATCAATGGACCAATCAGAAGTAGATGAATCCGGGAAAGAAGTGGTATCAGAATAAATTTCCTCCAGACCATCCTTAGAAAGATATTTATTGGAACTAATTTCACTACCAACGCAAGCCCCCTGCAACCATAAAGCGCTTAACAGGGCCGCTCCGGTACGGCGCAGCCAGTATTTAGCCATAAGGGGGTGTAATTTAAGTTAGTTTATAAATATATTCTTAGATTTCATAACTATCAAGTGAGGTAAAAAGTTAATGTTGAGAGAGAGAGAGAGAGAGAGAGGTTTTAAATATAACTATAATATAAATCCAATAAGTTATAAAAAAGGTGATATAATGAATGAAAAAAATATCTTAATCAATCAATCAGTAGCAATTTTATGTGATGGTAACAATATTGAACGCAGCCTGCATGAATTAACTAATAAAACCACCGCCATGATCAATTTTGACACTTTAATTCCTAAGCTCCTCAGCGGACGGGGATTGAATAGGCTGATTTATTTCCGCGAGGGAAAAAATATTTCTTCCAAATTGGCGGAAAGGTTATATGAACATTATTATGGTTCGGTAGTTCCCTGCCATAAGTCAGCAGACATTCCCCTATCCATTAAAGCTACTCAATTAGCTTCCAAAGTTGACACCATCATAATCCTTTCCGGGGATTCTGATTATGTAGAATTAGTGCGTCATCTACGAGTGGAAGGAGTTAGAGTGGAAATTGCAGCAGTAAAGAAGACCGCGGCTAAAATCCTGATTGATGAAGCAGATTATTTCCATGAGATAACTAACGAAGATTGTTTTGTGTATACTTCTCCCAGTGTGAAAGGAAGAAGAAGCTCGATACCTAAAAACAGTAAACCAGACCCATTAAATTAAAGAGAACTTTGCAAAATTAGATGATTTATTAGCAAAGTTCTAAAGAGAAGTTTGAAATAGTCGTAATTTTGACCTTAAACAAACAATATATTAACTAAAATTACTTTTTTCAAACTTCTCTAAACGAAAAAAAGGATAAACGTAGAAATAAAAGTTTGCGGTACAGGTGACAGGATTACAATGCGGACCGCCGTCACATTCTTCCCCCGCTTCTACTACTCCATTACCGCAGAAAGTTTGGCACTGACAGCGGTCGTTGCAGAATTTGGCTGACATCGGGCAGTAGGGGCTTACCGGCTGCATGGGCAGTTCACATTGTTCACCTATTTCTACAACACCATTGCCGCAGCTGCTGTGATAAGAATAAAGAGGCGGTGTTGGGAGTGAGAATGCAGTAACGGTTGCCGCCAGGATAAGAAGAAGGACGAATTGTTTCATGGATGACAGAAATAGAACGAAGTTTAAATTGTTTGTGGATATTTTTTATCCTTCCACTGTTGGGCATGCCTCTGGCGTGCTTCTGCTAAAGAGAGGATGTTTTTTGAAAAATTCATAACTTCACAAAACTTAAACAAAGCGTTCATGATCATTTTCCGATTCTTTTGATCGCAATAGAATATTAATTTAATTTTGTTTTGCAGGAATATTATCAATAACTCAATCTTCTTATTAAAATAGCGTGCGACATGACCATCACTAAAAGACTTAATTGAGGATTTAATGGTCTTGGAATCATCCTTGTGACCTACCTGAAATAAAGTATAGAAGGTATAAATATCGTAAAATTTACCATTATCCTCATACCCTTCTCGTGGATCAACTTTTGCAACGCCAATATCAACTACAAAATCTTGTAAATTTTTAAGAAAAAGATTAGATTTCTCCAAATCTAATTCATTATAATTCCCTTGGCTGCTGATTGAGATGATGCGGATTTTTGATTTAGGGGGCATGTGTTAACAAATATTTACTTCTTTAAAAATATTCTTAGTGAGAAAAAAACTCAAGATTAAAAAACATGCCCCCGCCGGGCAGATGGTCGAGGAGAGTAGGTGCCCTAGATTTTGGTGGCTACAGTATAAGTTTTTTTGGAGGTGTTCAACTATATAAACGTTTCGCGTCATCCGTGCGTACTACGCGACATCGATGTCGCGAGGTC
>DATDWB010000023.1:0-6733 GCA_035289845.1 Candidatus Nanoarchaeia archaeon
GGTTTAGTACTGTCTAAAATTTCTTTAAGTAAATGGAACACTTTCCGGATATCTTCCGAGCAGTCTTCCTTGGTATCAATCGTTACCTTCATAGAAAGAAGTAAATTAAAGAAGTATTTAATTCTTGTGATGGGGGTGGTACTAAACTAAATCCTAAGGAAATGACCAGTGGAATTCTACAGCTTAAATTTCAAGTTTCCAAAATTTACTCGGCAATTCTACAACTATATCACACGTATCTTCGGGCAGAACCTCAAAGGCTACTTTCTTCTGGCGGCTGCTAAAATAAGGATCACCAACTAAAACTCGGCTTCGAAAACCGGCCCGTGCACAGTATTGAGCACAAATAGTGGTGTAGTATTCAATAAGCAGACTTGGCCTAAGAAGTGATAATTGAGAACCCTTTCTAAACATCGGTTTAGATAATTTAGTGTCAGAAACATTATATAGAAGGTTAATGAAAGGATGCTTGCCATTTACCCTAAGCAAAGGATTGTGTTCATTGTCCTTCCCCACAAAGTCCAATACATAAGGCACCCTACGGTAGGAAGATGAAGAACCGGTTGAATCTCTGCTGGCAATCTTGACTACTAAATCTATCAATTCGACGCCGTCGATTAACTGACATTCAACTAAGAATCCTTCTAAGTTACATTCTTTTAAAACAGTAGGCATTGATCTAACAGTGGAGTTCAAATTTAGTCACCAAGCTCAAAAATGACATGGCCTTTATAAAGGTTTACTACGAAATAGTGACGTTTAACGCTGAGATGCTTTTTTAAGCTCAATAATCTCTTCATTAACCGCAATTTCCCTATCGATTGAATCTTTTAGATCAGACATTAAACTTTTATAATCATTGACAAACTTCTGTGCTGATGCTTTAAACTTAATGAAATTTTTGGCATCAACTTCATTAAGTTCTTCTAAAAAATCTTCAATTGCAGAGACAGTTACTTCAATATTAGCATGTATTGCTGAACCTTTTAAAGTCATCTTCTTTTCAGCTTTTTTAAGAAAATCTATAAATTTTTTTACTGTACTATTAGCCTCTTTCATAAACTGATTGGTCTTTGATCCCCAGTTGTGTACACTTATGGTAGCTAACCCCGCTTCATATATTTTAATAGACCTAGTAATGACACTAACATCAATTAAAAATCTTCTTAAAACAGCAGTCTCATCCAGAGTATAAGTTATTATTTTATTTTCTAACCTTGTAATCCTAGCCATCTATTTCACCTCAATAATATAATTTTAATAGTTAATGTAACTTATCAATCGCTCAAACTATTTAAAGTTTATTGAGAGGCTAGTTATTGAGAAACGAAATTTAACCTTTAAATTTTCAAAAATAGAAAGCTATTTAAATCTTTAAACAATCCTGTTTTTACCAGGGGTGGTAGTAAGAAAGGTAAACATTGTTTGTTCTTTCTCGGATCGTGAGGATTAAATATGAAACATGAAATAGAGCAAATAAAAGATATATTGGAAGAACATTTAGCTGCCATTAACGAAAATACAGCGGAAATACAATCCTTATTTGATTACTTGCATTCATTAGATGTTAAAGTTGATAAAATGATCCAGCGATTAGATTTAATGCAGATTAATCAGCCCTTTGAGCGTAATATCTCACCCTTAAATCAAAATGAGAAAAAAGTGTTCTTGGTTTTATATACTGCTGAATCACCTTTAAATGTTTCTGAAGTGGCGGCTAGAAGTTTTATTCAAGAAGCAATAGCCCAGGAAATATTAACTTCCTTAATTAGCAAGGGGATACCCATGATCCGATCTTATTTTAACAGCCAATTATTCTTAAAGCTTGATCCACAGTTTAAAGAATTACAGGCTAAAGAGAATTTACTGAATTTGTCTCTCCAATCGTTTATGGAGTGAGTGGGGGGGTAATAAATTTTTTAGTAGGATTGGGAAGTAAGTTTTAAATATAGTAAGCTTTGACCCTTATGTATGCCTCTAGAAGTAGTTGATATGTTTTATGGATTAGCAGCTGTAAGCACCACAATTTGGGCTCGATATTACCTTTCTAAAAGAGTTCGAAACTCGGCGATTGATGTTCTGCAGGAAGCTCTGGAAGAGAGAATTGATGGTATCAGGGAAAAAAATATAGAAGAAGAGCTGGCAGAAGAATACAGAACCCTCCAGTGGGGTGTTGAATACTTAGCTAAATTAAAACAGGACAAGGGCTCAAGGTCTAAAAAAACAGAATTTAATCCCATATATGCCATCCTGCAAAAGTATAACCTCCGCGAGTTTAGAGATTATGATTTTGAAAATAAGGAAAAATAATCATTTACGCAAAGTTTAAATAATAATTAGGGGTTGTATATGGTTTATGTCTGATAAACAATATAATGTTTCTTTGGATGGAATTATAATTGAACTAAATCCTGAACTGAAGGTTAAACCTATGAGCTTCCTATGGCTAGTTGAAGCTAAAGTTGTTGTGCCGGTTGGTTCTTCAATAGAAACCTCGTTTAGGTATGATGCCGGAAAAAGATGGATAATTGATCCGCTAGTTCAAAAAGGAAGGTATCCCGGTCCGTATGATAACCAGACTTGGGAAAAATTAGCCGGGCAGGAGTATCTAGCTGCAGTAAGTGAAAAAATTACGGAATTGTTTCAGGCAAATGCACTGAAGTTTAAGAGTGTTTGAGGTGTTTTTATCTTAAAGCTATCTTAAAGCGGTAATCATAAGATATAGGACCTAAAATAAAAAATCCCAATCGCAGCAGAGCTGCGTGGTATTTAATTAGTTGGAATTTTTTAATCTTAACTGGGGTAATCATTGATTAATCGTTGCAGAGCAACGGGGTATCAAACCCAGTTAAGAAATCAACCATCAATTAACTTTTTAAATGATTGAATTATCCGTTAGAATATGAAAACAGGCCTTAAAGTATTTCGTATTGCGGGTATTGATATTCGGCTGCATTACTCCTGGTGGTTGATCTTTATACTTTTAGCTTGGTCTTTATCTACCACTTATTTTCCTCAGCCGGAAGTTTTTCCGGGAGCTGTTAAATCAACTTATTGGGTTATGGGGATCATAGCCTCGTTATTATTATTTATCTCAGTACTTCTGCACGAATTAAGCCATTCACTGGTCGCTAAATTCAGGAAAATAAAAGTTGAAAGCATAACTTTGTTCTTCTTTGGCGGAGTGGCCGGGATAACTAAAGAGAAGATTAAGCCCTCATCAGAATTTATGATGGCTATCGCCGGACCGATATTTTCGTTAGTATTGGCCGGAGTGTTTTATTTAATCTTCATTATAGGCATTAATGGAGCGGCGGCAGCTATTGCTAAATATTTAGCGCTGCTTAATTTGATATTGGCCTGCTTCAACCTGGTTCCAGCTTACCCCTTAGACGGGGGAAGAGCCTTCCGAGCAATTTTATACGCTTATTATAAAGATCTTAAAAAAGCTACCCGCATTGCCTCTTTCGGAGGCAAGATTTTTGCCATCTACATGATTATGGAAGGGTTGTTCAATTTATTTGGAGCAGTAATAATATTTCCGGGAGGATTATGGTTCTTGATCCTGGGAGTATTCCTGTTTATTATTGCCAAGGGAAGTTATGAACAAGTAGTAGTAGACGAAGCCTTGGAACAGATAAAAATTAGGGATCTGGTGCAAAAAAAATATCCAATCTTAAATTCAGAACAAACCGTTTCCTCTTTCCTGAAACAGTATCAAAACAGCGGCGAGGAGTCATTTATAATTGAAGGAAATAATTTTCTGGGAGTTTTGGACATTAATAATATTAATCCATTAGGAAAAAAAATAAATTCAATTGCCAAACTTAAACTGCTGGCAGTTCCTTTAACTAAAAACAGTTTTATTTCTGAACATGATTCGGCTGAGAAAGTATTTGGAATATTTATGCAAACTAATAGTGATATTTTGCCAGTTTTGGCCAGAGAGGTGAGTTCAAATTCACAGAATAAACAAAGTAAAAATAGATCAGAAATAATAGGTATAGTAAGAAAAAGAGATTTATTGACTAGGCTAAAATATGCATTAAAATTTAAAATTGGTGAACTGAAGGGATCACAAGTAAACACCATAAATAATAAAAAACTAAGAGTAGAAAAAATGAAGTGAAAAATTCTGAAACAAAAAGTATAAAAATAGAGTGAATTAATTCTTAGTTTATGTCTAAAGAAGCAATTAAGTCCTTGCTGCGCAAAATAATAGGACAAGAATATCTAGAACTAACTACCAGAGGGAATTCGGCTATAAAGGCCGCTTTGTCAGTCGTAGCCAAAGAAAATAAAGAGAAAAACAAAAATCTAAAGGTTTTGATCCCCCAAGAAGGCGGCTGGCTGACATATAAAACTATTCCTGAATCTTTAGGCCTGGAAATTACGGAAGTAAAATGTGTTCAAGGAAAAATCTCCCTGGCTGATTTGGAACAAAAGCTGTCCAGCGGGAAATATGGCGCATTAATCTATCAAAACCCCGGAGGATATTTTGCCGAACAGCCGGCAGAAAAAATATACACTTTAGGCCAGCAGCATAAATGCCGGGTAGTGGTGGATATTTCCGGAGCAATTGGCACGGAATTAGGATCTGGAAAATGGGCTGACTTCTTAGTTGGAAGTTTTGGAGAATGGAAATTAATTGATGCCGGTAAAGGCGGGTTCATTTCCGCTAAAAGCAATAAATTATGGAACCTTATTCCTGAAATAGAGGAACTCAATAATCAAGCAGCCTTATTAAAAATTCAGCAAAAGATTAAGGATCTGCCTAATAGAATTAGTTTATTGACTCAGGCTAGAGAGACAATTATTGAGGACCTAAAAAAGTCGAGTTGGAATTTGGTCCGCCCGGATGATTTTGGTTTAGTAGTAGTAGTAAAATTTTCCGATGATGAGCAAAAAAAAGAAATTATCGAATATTGCCGCAAGAATGACCTGGAATGGACTGAATGTCCAAGGTATATTCGTCTAAATGAACCAGCGATCTCGATAGAGGTTAAGAGATTATGAGAGTTAGTTTAGGTTAATAACTATTAAATTTTTTTGAGGATATTAAATTACATTATATGGATATCAGATTTATTATATTATATTATTCATCCCAAAAACTTAGTACTAACATAATTTCTAAGCCAGGAAATAAATACCAAAAATAACCCTACATTAAGTATAACCGCTATAGCTGGTTGATATTGCAGCCAGTAATTAAACAATCCCAGCAGCAAGTTAAGTGCTATAAAGGTAATTAAAATTAACAAAAGACTTAGTCCATTCAATTTTTTAAAATGTTGGAAAGCTTGGCCAACCGAGTTCCAGACCATATATTTATGCTGAAAGGAATAGTATAATAAGAACAGGAAAATAAGGAAGAATAATAGGAAAATACCATCAATCACTCCATTGACAAATATAAGTATACCTCCGCTGATTAGATTCTTAAATAAAGCGTAGAGGATTATTTTAACCACAAAATAAGCTGCCAAATATGGAACCAGCAGCAGCAACAGAACCAAATTAGCGGCATTCCATTTCCAATACTTAGTAATAGAATAGTTCTTGGACCAGATAACTTTTCGGGTATAGGAATAAAACAAAAACAAGAAGAGGAGTATAACTCCAAAACCCAGCAAAACAGTTAATACAAAGGATTGCAGCTGGCCGGCTAATAATTGTGCTTGATCTGGAGAACTAGTCAGTAATTCCTCTAATTTTTGGGCAGCTAAACTTAGATCCAATTGCTCTGCTTTAGATTTAAGGTAGTTTCCAAACCAACTAAAAATTAAATAGCAGAGAACGACAAAAAAACTATCCATAAGCAATGGCCTAATTAGAGGCTTAAATTGGAATGAGGACAGATAATTCTTCCAAATAGTTTTATCCATAATTTATATGTCAAGACCTTAATAATTTAAAAAACTTTGGGAACTGGTCGGGCCCATATTCATATTTGTACCCTTACCACATCACTAGCTCGGGTTGTCCCTCGATAGGCCGGACGGTCTGCTGATTCGGCCCATTCGGTTTCAGCAACAGTAGATTCAACAATTGGATTACAGATTTCAGTGATTAACTCTCCACTCAAGTCTTTAGGTGAAAGACCAAAGAGGATACATACTTCATCATATATGATAGGGCTGTATCCTACAATGGTATCATGATCGGTTTGCCCGTTTTCTAATCCCAAGGTTAATTTATTCCCTTTTTGATTTAGCAGATGATAAAGGAATATTCCTCCATCGGCAGATCTTAATTCAACATTATATCTAACTGGGACACCATTCTCATCCTTATACGGGGTAAATTTCTCATCCGCAGGAGCTTTTACTGCCCAGCTGATTTTATAGAAGTTAGCTATCACTGCTTCATCATTCTCATAGCAAACCCCATTCTCTGCACACTGGCCGGTATGACAAGGTACTTCTTCGCTGCATAAAGCCGGACTGGCTCCCGTTCGTTTTTCAGCGTGTATAGTTCCCCCAGATTGAATTATCCCCGGCGCAACTTCAATAAAGAACGAACTTTCACCCGGTTTAGTGGTAGTTATTTCTTTCTTACACAACGCTTCCGGAACAATGTATTCTGAGAACATTAATTGATCAAAGGTATCACTAGCCCAGTCATTCCATTCCCTAGTTAAACTGGGGAACAAGAAAGTGGATAAAGCCTGCCACCCAGGCCGATAACCTACAATTTCGCCAATTTGCTGTTGAATATCTGATCGTCCCAG
>DATDWB010000024.1:0-8970 GCA_035289845.1 Candidatus Nanoarchaeia archaeon
AAAAAATTTAGTTACGACCTTTCCAGTTCCATCATCCAGCAGGAAGTTGCCTATTGATCCAAGTTGTTCTTTTTGGACAACAATTCCAATTAAATTAATCCTAAATATTTTTTTACCCTCTAAAGTATACAAATAATTAGGAGTTTTATCATCTTCTTGGATATAAGATCCGGATTGGAGCTGAGAAATATTTATCTTTTCAGCAATCTGTCTAAGATAGGTTGCCTGGGGATTACTTTCCAAGTTGTTTTTTTCCATTAATTTATACCATCATGATTTTTTGAATTTTTTAAATATTAAATTGATTCTAAAATTATAACCTTTGTATAAACCCTCGCTTAGGTTCAAAGATATCTCCCGATCGGCGTAGTTTTTCTAGGACATCATTTACCTGATCTTCGGTCAAATTTTTTTCTTTAGCGGCTTCTATTACCTTTTCTATAGGTACAATTTTATTATTATGGTGTTCTTCCACAGCACCAATAATCTCCTTAATCACACTGATACTGCTTCGCTGCTTGGCAGTGATCTTACTTCCCAACCGATCAATATCAATTTTTCCGGTTTCACTATCCTTGGCAATTTGATTGAGACAATAATCCACCAATTCAATTGCTTTTTGAGCATCCTCCCTGCTAACTGTTTTAGCTAACCTTATTTTAGCGGTGGCTTCAGACAATCTTACCAATCCTTCTAATTGACGGGCAGTTATAGGCACGCTTTTTATCCCATCTTCTTCGGCGGTGGAGCTATTCCGCATATTAATATAATACTCTTTAATCTCTTCAATGGCTTCTTCACTCATTTTAGGATTCATTTTTTGCCGAACATAAGTAAAATACTTTTTCAAAAGATCAGAAGAAATTTCGGCCAGGGCCTTATCTGGATTTTGGTGCAAGCTTAGGATATGGGTGGCCATTAGGTCATCTTTTTCTCGATTGGGAAGATCCTTAACCGGGAAAATTAAATCAAATCGGTTAATTAAGGTAGGTGGAAGATTAATTTGGTTGGCTATTAAATCATAAGGATCAAACCTACCAAATTTGGGGTTGGCAGCAGCTAGAACAGTAGTTTCACAGCGTAAAGTGGCTTGGATATTAGCTTTAGCTATGCTTACGGTTTGCTGCTCCAAAGCTTCGTGTAGAGAGGAACGGTCTTCTTTGCTCATCTTATCCAGTTCATCAATGATTGCAAACCCCTGGTTAGCCAAAACCAGGGTACCAGCTTCCAAACTCCACCCTCCCAAAAATTCATCCTTAACTACGGAAGCAGTTAAACCCGCTCCAGTAGCTCCCTTTCCACTTACAAACCTAGCTTTGGGAGCAATTTTAGACATTCTTTTTAACAGCTGGCTTTTTCCTGACCCCGGATCACCGATTAACAGCATATGCATATCTCCCCGGGTAACAACTCCATCCGGTCTAATTTTTCTGCACCCTCCCGCCAATTGAAGAACTAAAGCCTCTTTTATTTTATCATGGCCATAAATGGAAGGAGCAATATTATTAGCTAAGTGAGATATTACATTTTTTTGCTTAGCTATTTTTTTAATTTCTTCCATATCTTTTTCATTAATTTTGACATCAAAAACATCATCTTCCAGAGGTTCAATATAATTTGCTTCTACCACTAAGTCAAATTTAGTAGACATCCCTCCGGTACGCAAAGTTATGGGTACTTCTATTATCCAGCCTGAAATTCTTACTTTTGATCCCGGGCTAGCTTTCCTTTCAGATATAGGGGAAACTAGATCATCACGCAAGAAAACATTTATTCTTTTGGGTTGGGAACCATCTAATTCATCTGGTGATTCTTCCAAGACCAATCCCTGTCCATCTACCAGCTCTTTAGAAATTTCCTTAAACTTTCCTTTTCTCCCGCAGCCGCAGCGGGTAGGTTCTTTATACTTTTTATCCAGTTGTAATACATTCAGGATATTACCACAAGAAGGACATTCAAATTTAGCGGTAGTTACATGCGGCCTAACATCAGATTTCTGGCGCACTGTTCCTTCGGACCAAATGAGTTTATTGAGATGCTTGCTTCGAATATTACTTATTTGTACTTTTTGAGAAATTGGGAGATTTCTTAATCGAATATTAAATTTAGTTATCTTTTTAGGCAAATCAAATTCACGAATGGCAATTTCAGCAGCTTTGAGCAATTCTTCCGGCTGTTCTAGGGTTTCTTCAGACAACTCTGAATTGAATTTAATAAGTTCTGAAAAATCTAACACCAAGAAGGAATGACCTTTTCTTACCGATTCTAACAACTGGGGATAATAATTAGTTTCAATGAATTCCTTAAATAATTTAATCTGTTCGTCTACTTCCATCCTTTAGGATAACCCCCATCTATTAATTATTTTAAAGCCTTGTTTAGGCAACTTTAAAAGCTATACTCCTTTCGAAAAAACAGATATATTAAATAAAAAAAGAATTTTTAAAGATTTAGGTTATCAAACTTACTTATCCTAGTTTAAGTAATTCTATCCAGGAAAGTGGAAAGTCCAAACTTACTTTTCCAAGACCTTTTTAAGATTATCAATCAGTTTGTCGGTGGCTTGATTAACCGCTTCTTCAGTTTTAGTACCAGTACAAACTATCTTTCCATTACTAAATAATAGGAAGGTGGCATTAGTCCCTTTAAGTTTGTGCACCAATCCGGGGAACTGTTCTGGTTCATATTCGGTATTAGGCAGTTTTAACCCTAAAACGTTAAGATTTAGATCCATCCCTATACTTCCGGAAGCGACTATGTTCTGGACAGTAATTACCGGTTGAATGGTAACATTAATATTAAGTTTTTTGAGGCTTTTGATTATGCTTTGAATGCTTTTGTCAACATCTTCCATAGTTCTAGCTCCAGTACAAACTACCTTTCCACTAGAAAAAACTAAAGCTGAGGTCTTAGGCTCTTTAATTCTTAAAACCAAGCCCGGAAACTGTTCGGGATTATATTCAGTATTAGGCAAAGTAGCAGCCATCTTTTCTAAAGGAATGTCCTTTTCCAAAGCGGTAGAAACCACAATATTAACTATTCTTATCTTTTTCTTGTTTTCTTTCTTTGTCATTAATTTTTTCCCCCCCCAAGTACTTTCATTGATTATAACTAATTAGGCTTTAATATCCTCCTTTATAAATAGGCCGCACTATTTAAATATTGCCTTTATAAATACATTTAAATTAGCTTCTTTCAAAAACCTAAATTTTTAGCTAGAACCTTTATAAACAAAATTCAATTTCCTATATATTTTGTGTATAAACTCAAGGCTTTTTCCTTGGTAGAAGCATTTATTAAAGTCCGGCCATCAATAAAAAGGGTTATTTTTTCGGATTTTGAATGAATTTCTAAACCTATTTTTAGGGTAATTGATTCAATATTGCGGGTGAGTTTTAATCCAAAATGGTTGGATTCAGCCTTAATCATATTTTTCCACTTTAAAGCTATCGCTTCAAAATTGACTTTCAAACCTAAAACTTGAAATTTTCCTTCCCCACAAAATCTTAGCCATCTAGCTTCTTCTCGCTCGGAAAGGTAATCATAATTGCCTAGACAGGTGCGGCAGTTAGGATTAGGTTTAACTTTTAAGCGGCGAAATTCCTGATTCCAAATATTATAATAAAACAATTCGGACCTAACGGGGTGATTAAGGAGTATCTTTAAGGCTAGAGTTACCTGCAGGGCAGCGATAGAAGTGGTAAGTGTATTAATCACTCCTACTATATCACAGCTGTCCAAATTAGCTTCCTTCAAGAAACATTTTAAACAGGGTGAGGCAGGATTGGGGGATCCGGAGAGGTTAGAATGGGGGTTAGCCTTATTCCAAAAAGGCATAACATAACCTGAGGTTTTAATTGCGGCAGCATAAATCCAGTTCTGGCTATTTTTTTTGCAAAAATCATTAATCAAGAACCGGGTTTGCAGATTGTCGGTACAGTCTAGAATTAAATCATAAGAATCTAAAAGAAAAACATTATCAGGCCCCAAATGGACGGCCCGCGATTCAATATTTATTTGAGGATTAATCAACATTAATTTTTCTTTAGCAGCTAAGGATTTACTAAGTCCAACTTCTTTAGGAGTAAATAATACCTGACGGGACAAGTTAGATTTTTCTACAATATCCCGGTCTATCAACAATATTTTTCCAACTCCTGCTCGAACTAATAATTCTGCCGCTACCGTGCCTAATGCTCCAATTCCCACCACCACTATTTTTTTGCTGGAAAGAGTGATCTGTCCTTTTAATCCAATTTCTGTTAATAGGATTTGCCGATGGTACTGTTCTATGTCAGTGGTCTTAATTTCAGAGGTGTTCATTCAGTCCTCCGTTCTGCAAATTTTGTTTTAATAGGCAGGCATTACAAACTTCTTTATTAGCCGGTTCGCTGCAAACTTGGCAGGATTTGATTTCACCCTGGGCTCGTTCTTTAAGTAAGGGTAAAATCTCTAAAAATGAATTTACTATTCCTTGCTTTGTTCCTTTATATTTTTGTTCAAATTTGTTCAATAAATCTTGGATTGCCGATCGATATCCTTCAGCTGAATAAGGGCATTCATGGTATTGGACTTGAAATTTTTTTAACCAACTATAAAGCCGAACTTCCTTTTCTGGACAAAAGTAAAGCGGTTTTATCCGCTGGACAAATAATCCATCTTTATTCACACCTGTAATAGGCCCCAATCGGCCGGCAATCTGAGTGTTGGCCTTAAAAATATTCATTAATATGGCTTGGGCTTCGTCATCCAAGTTATGTCCAGTAATAAGTTTAGTTGCTCCTAACCGTCGGGCATGCTTATTAATTAAATATCTTCTCCACACTCCGCAGACATTACAAGGTTTCTTGCTGGTTCCTTTATTTATTTTAGGATAAGCTTCATCCAAAGTTGATCCAAACTCTTCTTTATTGCTTACAATATGTAAAGGAACATTATTTTCTTGGCAGAATTTTTTTAAATCAACTAAAGTTTTTTCTCGATAACCAGCAATGCCTTCATCCACTGCCAGGGCAAAAAAGTCTTCAGTGGGGATATTTTCCTGCTGTAAAAATTTTTTAGTTAAGTAAAGCACAGTCAAAGAATCCTTGCCTCCAGAAGCAGCAATACACAGCCGATCATTTTGGCGGAGCAGGTTATATTTACGGAAGGTTTTGAAAACCTTATCTTCAAAGCAGGTGATAAAATGTCCGGCACAAAGTGATCCGTGCTGGAGAGTTATTACCGCTTTCTCCGGGCATTTGAAACAATCCATCTTTTATCCCCCGGAAACAACATTTAGGACTTCTATCAAATCATCTTCTGATAACATTTCATCTTCAGTCAACACTTCCGAATTGCGCACTATCAGAACTTCTTCTGAACTGAGTTTTAAAAAATCTAACAAGTCTTGGACTTTAGTTCCTTTAAATTCAATATTTTGGGTAGAGTTTTCTCTCTCCAAGGTTACAGTCAATTTCATCTTTGCTCCCCTCGGTCTCTAAATAAGCCCAAGGTTTGTAAGGGGATTATTTTCTAGCTTATTTATAAATATTTCCTTTGTGGTGGTAACAAGTGCAAAAGTTTATAAAAAACAAGGCAAAATAGGTTGTTATGCAAATTATAAATAATTATATTGGTATAAGACCATTCACTGTTTTAGTAGATGATTCCACATCCCTGAAACAATTAGCCCAGGAAGCAAAAAAACTGAGATATTTACCCTTTCCGTTAAAATTGGAGGAGGTCAAAAAATTGACTCTAGGAGCAATGGTTAATGCTTATGAACAAATGCTGGTATGGGGGAAAAAAATGGAATCAATGGTTCAATTAACTGAGGCCTTCAAAAATCCGGAAGAGTTTGAGATGGCAGATCACCAACACCAAAAATATAAAGATATTGTTTTTCAGGGCCATTCCCTGAGCTATGCTCTGGAGCAGCAATCTGGCTGCTGCCGATATCAAGGAGCATTGTTCTTTGTTCTGGGTTACGAAGCAGATTTAGGTGACAGCCATTTGATTCAAGCGGCACCGGTCAGAGCAGGGGTAAATACAGTATTTAATGAAGTTGTCAGCGGGGGGCAATCACATAAAGTTAGTATATTTACTGATAGTTTACAAAATCCATCTTTAAATTATTTAAGACATAATCCCAGAATATTTGAGCAGGCTTTAGAAATAAGGCCTATGTGGGATTTTTATTCTTATCACCATACTTCTGATGGGCTGGTAATCATAAAGAATAGGTATAAGCAGGTTAGGGAATGGGATAAATGAAAAAAGCAATAATTTTTACCGGTAAAGAAGGATTGACTGAAGTTTATCAATTGATGATAGGCACTAAATATTTTGGGGGCACCTATGATCATTTCAGCGACCGGATTGATTTTTTTGACAGTATAAGCAATTATTTTATCAGCAAGCTGATGCAAGAGAAGCCACCCTTCGTACTTGGGACTTATAATGGGTATAAAATTGATTCCAGATGGGGAAAATTAGAACAAATTTCCAAGTTGGAATCACAATTACTAGATCAGTTTAGGAGAGTGATGGTTGCTAAATTTAGGCAGGAGGGGGGAGTTCTCTATATTATTGGAGAGCTGTAGGAATTAGTACTTTTCAAATAAAACTAATTATCAATTAATGGCAGATTATACTAAATTTGCTGAAGCCTGGTAATTTCCTTAGGAAATTCAGGGATAATAGTGACTCAATATTTACAAGTAGTGGTCACGAGCATTTTGATGATTAATATTTTGCACAAGATTCCAGGACCTAGTTTACAAAATATCTTAAAACACAACCTCTCCTATCCCCAACACACATTTTTTATATTTCGGATATATTTTAGCTTATAATGAACACTGCCAACCTAATCCTATTAAAAAAAAATGAGAGGTTAGTTAGACTTAGCCAGGAGCTAGGCTTCAGTCAAACCTTTTTTTTAGAAGATATTAAATTGATTAAGGCTAATACACCAGCTGAACTTCTAAAAGAGCTTAATTCAGCGGGTAAAAAATTGACTATATATAAGCCTTCCAATGAGAAAATGCTGCGGTTTGCTTTAGAAAAATCCAAGGTAAAGCTAATTTATGGCTTGGAGAACCTGCATCTGCAGGACAGCCCCCATTATGTTCGGGGCGGGTTAGATCAAGTAGCCTGCCGCCTGGCGGCTGAAAAAGACAAAATTATTGCTTTTTCCTTCTCGGATATCCTTAATTCCAAGCAGCGGTCCAAACTACTGGCGCGAATGGCTCTAAATATAAGGCTGTGCCAAAAGTATAAGGTCCAATTTTTGGTGGTTAACCTGACGGAGAAAGAAGAAGAAGTTCGTTCCCAGAACGATTTAGAGGCCTTATTAAGGGTGCTTAAAAAGCCGGCTGGATTCAAACTTTAAAGTTTTCTACCCAAAAATTTATAAACAATAGTCCTTTTTAAGTAGTAAAACAATTATTAAGAGGGTATATAACTATGTCATTAATCAATAAAATAAGAGAAGCCTATCAATCAACTATAACTAGTACTAAAAATATTTTAGTAGCCGGGGCAACAGTTCTTTCACTAGGAAGCGCCTGTGTTGAGAATAATTATAACCCTGGTGATAAGTATCCATCTCAACCGGGGGCCAATGATAATTATGCCGCGCCTTTTACGGGCAGCGGTCCCTGCGGCGGCTCGCCTTTAGTAGGGAGATATATGTGGGATATAGGGTTTGGCTCATGTAGCGGCGGTTCAATTGAACCATTCAATCCACAAACTTGTAGTGCAGAATTAAATAATTCAGATGAAGATGAAGGTGTTATTAGTATAACTATGAAAGTAAATGGGCCTAAACTTACCTTTACTTTAACTTACTTTGATTCTATAGAAAATCAAGAATTGACTCAAGTAGGTAGTTTTAACTTAGTTAAACTACCAGGATATGATGACTGTGCTGAACAACCCGTGGATAATGGGGACACCGAGAACAGATTTTGTACTGATTATACAAGGTGTTTATTGGAAGAAAATCCTAATTTGTTTATTTCTCAAGTGGTGGACATACCTCAAACCACACCCGTCGAAGGCGACCGACCCGTTCAACCGGGTGAGTACGTAGGTTTGGTTTTAATTACGGACGTGCCTTTTGATGAACTTCCAAGCGATGGCTATTGCATCAATCATCCGGTGGTTAGCAACGTAATCCTTGATCCAGAGTGTTATGACAAAAAGGGTCAATAAGTTTTAGGTTATTTTTATTTGTTTATAGTGTGTGCGATTGAAATTATTATTTTATTTTTTCTAATCTTTTGTGACTCCCCACCTCTTCGATATATTTATAAAGCAAAAAGTTATAATTTGTTTAGATAATGAACTTAAAAAGAGGTTTGATTCTAGTTGTACTTACAGTTATGTTAAATTTTAGTCTGGTTTTAGCTATAAATTGGGAAGATTACAGGTATACTGGCTTGGGAACAACTCAGAATGTGGATGATTTAGATTGCAAGGAATGGCCAAAAACTTCTTCGGTTGGAGGAGTACAAACAGCAGACTCCTGGAAAATATACGCTTGTGACAATACAGTTGGTAATCCTGTAGGAACAGTAAATTTTAACGACAACCTAGAGGGATGTATTTACACTTCTAGTGAAGAAGAAATGCAGCCCTGGGGTGATGAGTGCGGCTATAATTCTATCTCCGTTGGTACAATTATATCTCAGGAGGGAACGGATATAGAGGATGAAAATTATGTGAAGGTATACGGTGTTGGAGATTGGGCTCCACTTTTTTCCTGTAATATTGCCATAAAATCTGGAGGAATAGCGGATCGTTCTGATACCAATTATGAATTTCTCTGCGGCCAGGATGATTATTGGTATGAGTGCAGTGAATTTACGGTAAATGAAGTTTTAGAAATAGGATTAGCAGACAGCACTCAAAAATTACCTTACACCTGTTTGGAAGTCAACGGAAAATACAACTGGGTCAGCAAATTGGACACCACCACCGATT
>DATDWB010000025.1:0-26229 GCA_035289845.1 Candidatus Nanoarchaeia archaeon
TCGTATCATCAATGCGGGCTTCGGTCGTTATTTTTTTCTTAAAACTACTCAAATTAAGTTGCATAAAGAAAGGATATTTGAGGAGAATATAAGCTTAACATAGAGAAATCGTAAAAGGCCAGAACTATGACCCAGCATCGGTTGAGAGGCTCTGTCCTAAATCTAATTTTGTGGTCACACCATTCGCTCTTAGGAGGTATAATCGTAATCGAGCCACCCCGTAGGGGGCAACCCACCGGCTCGATACTCATCCATTTTTAAGACGTCCCGCTCATCTTAAGGGGTGACCACAAACACTTAGGACCGAGCCAGGTTGAGAGTTTTGAGCAGGTTAGCCAGTTGATAGCTGATTATAACCTTAAAATATTAACCTATCATTTACTATAATCCCCCTTAAAACAGTATCTAAGGTCTGATTAACTTCCTCCGGCAATTCTGAATCTCCTAATAGATCAGTTACTGTTAGAATGGGATAACTTCCCGAATCCTTATATTCAATTCTTATCCTTCCTTTTACTACCAAACCATCAAAATTGAAAGTTTGTTCTTCAGTTTTTATCCCATAGTCACGATGTTTATCAATTATTCGTGAACGGTCTTCTTTTAAAGTCACTTCTTGTGGGGGGAAAACATATTCCCTAGTTCCTCTTCTAAAGAATTTATAGGGATGAATATCTTGATCTTTTTCTAGAATACGATCTTGATAAATCATAGATCCGTTTTTATCACACACCTCTAATAAAGACTCATATCTGCCTTGAAATTCCTTAGCTCGAGCAAATGTTCCTTCCACTTGACGCGTGTCCATATTGGTACAATTGATTAATAAAGTTATATAGTTTATGAATTTTCAGTCATGAACCCGCCCAACTTACTCTGCTTTTTTCCTTCAATCATCTTAGAATATGGTTTCCAGCTTTTCCTAAATAAATGAGCATATTTTTCGCTGTGTTCAGTTAAAAAAGCCTGAGTTTTAGGATCAGTAAGATAGCCTGAACCAAAATCTAGCCCAATATCATTTTTTAGATGTTCAATCTGCCGATCACGAATTACTTTAGCGACTATGGAAGCTGCTGCTACCACTACATGATTTAGGTCCGCTTTATGCTCCATTAATAATTCAGCATTATTTCTTACTCCTTCGCTTAACCGAGCGGAAAAGTAATTCTTATAAGCTTGGATATTAACGCTGGGGCAGTCCACAATTATTTTATCCGGATTTAATTCTGAAACTAATCGGGCGGAAGTTTCCGCTTCCAGCCAATTTAAATTAGAATTTCCTCCCGCAACTGACAAATCAATTGCATCCGGTTCAATTACTTCTATCCGGAAATCGTGAACAATTTCCCGGATGCGTTCAAACAACTCTTCCCGGACTTCAGAACTAAGCAGTTTACTGTCTTTTACTCCGATCCATTTAAGTTTTTTTTCATCCTCTTCTTTTACCGCCAAAGCTGCCATTACTAACGGACCTAGAACTGGGCCTCGTCCAGCTTCATCTACTCCGACAATTATTTTGGGGAAAGTCATGGTGGTAAAGAAAATAAAGTTTGTTTAAAAATAAGGCGCTTCCAAATTTAAGTATCGGACTATATCCTGATGGCTGATTAAAGTTTCGGCACTTTCAATATATATTAAAAGAGTCATTTTTTCTCGTAATTCAGAAACTTCCAAATTTGGTCTAGAAACAACAAAACTAACTTCTACCCGCTGTTGAAGCACTTCTATCTCTACCTTATTTTCCTTATTCACCTTTTTCCCACCTTCAACATCTTCAACATATTTCACATACTCTTTTCTATAGGCCGCAGGTATATCACCATTGTTTTTAAGAATATAGAACTGTATATCCCCCGGATATCCGGTATATTGCTGACACATTTTCTCTAGAGTATTGATATGATCTCGAAAGGAAGACAAATCTTCCCGACCATCTTCACTCTTATTTATTCGTGGAATGTAGGCGATGGTGGTTACATAAATTGTTGTTTCCATAAAGTAATGTTAAGGAAGTGTAAGAGTAATATTTGGGGTAGGTAATAGTTTTTTCTATCCATCTCACAGCCCAAACGCATCCGTAAACTCCCGCATCCGTCTAAATTCCGCCAGAAAATTTAAACCTTTCTCTGTTATTAACACAGATTTGTTGCTTTTTTGTTTCTTCTTGGAGAATTCTTCCTCCGTATTTATTAATCCTCTTCGAATTAACTCTTCCAGGTAATTGTTCAGCAACTTATGGGACAAATTAGATTTATACATCAAATGAGTTGGTTTTATTTTCCCACCCTTATTCTGGATTGCCAGCAGGATATCAAATATCAGTTCCAAACGCGATCTTCTGGAAGCCATTTTAATCCTTCCTTCTCTTTACTTGAGTATAGGTATAAAGCAATATCAAAAATCCTATTAATACTAAGGCTTCACCAACCACATACAGGCTGGTGGATAAAAACACAAATATGAAAAAGAAATTACCAAACAAAATAAACAGGAAGGAGAGCATTACTAACAATGCATTCCGGTTGCCATTAGTATTAAGGTAGTTCTTGAAATAATTCAGCACAATCAATCCCAAAATTACTGCACTGGTTAAGTAAAACACATAATACTGGAAATTGCTTACTACCGTTATCAACAATAGCAGATAAGCAAATAAAGCAATCTGAGCAACTTCATGGAATCTCCTCAACCGGGCTCGGGCTTTTTGAGACACAAAAAATACCACTATCCAGGCTGCTAGAGTGGAAGCCATCTGGATAAAAAAAGCCGCTCGGTAAAAAAGCGAGGAAAAAGACAGCCTAGGTCCAGTAAACGGCTGCAGTACTTCCGCAACTACATCTCTTAGAGGTGTAAAATATAACACACTGCTGGTGAAAACTTTAGACAAAAAACCTAGGGCAACCAAAACTAAAGCCAAAGAAAAATAAGCGAACTTGTTCTCCCGGTTAATACGATACACCCGCCAACTGTAAGCGGCGATCAATAAACATACAATCAGCCCAACAACATCGAACACCACATCCCAACCGTTAAACCAAGTTGGCGTATAAAATAATCGATACATAGATAAAACCCCTCCAAATACTCTAAACACCTAACAACTGCCTTTTAAAAAAGTTATGGATGTGTCTTCTGACTCACCTTTCTAGGATTTTGCTGCATAAGTGATTTATAAATTATTATGTTCTCCAGTAGATACATAAGCAGAGTTTAAATAAGCTGATTTCCGGCGTTATGATCTGGGAATAGAGCCAAATGAGAAGTTTGCATAATTAAATTATTTATCCGCAAACTTCTAAAGAGAATTTGAAATAAACGTAATTTTGGCATTAAACAAACGATATATTTGCCAAAATTACTATTTTTCAAATTTCTCAAATGAAGAATAAGCATAAAAGAATAAGGTGATAAAATGGTAAAAGAAAGATATTCAAAACTGTTGAGAGAGTTTGTAGCCGATCTTACACCGGAAGAGATTGTGGTTTTATTATATAAAGATCATCTACCCTATAAAGAGAAGTTTGAGTAACCAAAAACTAAAATCACTCCAACTGGACTCCGCTCCATAAGGTCCAATCTTCCGATGGAACGTAAGCTCCAAAAGTAAAGTAGGGGGTAGTTACTTGATCAAACCAGCCATAACCTACATCTTTCCAAGTCCTTCCTCGAGGTGATAAACCGCTTCCTCCACCATAAACAGGAAGCCCAAAATTACGCCAAGTTTTCATTACGGAATGGAAGCCGGAAGAATCGGTAGAATAATCTGCTCCCGGTTCAACTATTAACTCGCCCTTATAACCATTTTTTTTCAAGGTCTCAATCATCTCCCTAACAGGAGCATTGCCTTCACCTGGAGCCAGGTGATCATCATGGTAGCCATAATTATCATCAATATGAACGTGGCCAATAATTTTTGCCTGAGCCATTTCTTCAACTTTTTTAATTATCCACTTATCAAATTCGGTATCATTTTCCTTAACGGTCTTATTGGGATCACCCTGCCAATACTTTCTCCACATATTTAGATGCCCAGTATCTAAGGTAGAAGTAATATGCTGTTCGGCTGTTCTTACAGCTTGTTCCTTAGGCATCTTATTCTGTTCCACCAGCAGCCGAACCATTTCTTTCCGGCTGTCCAAAACCAGTTTAATTAATTCATCAGGATGGGAACCGTAGGATTCAGGAAACAAATTTTCCATGGCAATCTGCAACGGTTTCTTATAATTGCCTTCCTCTTTAAGCCGGTTAGTCTGCCGCATAGCATTAATTCCAGCAACGGCATAGGAATTGCTAGCTTCACGCAGAGCATAAGTTTCAGCACTTTCCACATGACGGATGTTTTCCATATGTTCGGCAGCCTGCGCCCATTGGTTAGCTGCTCCCTCCTGGCTCTGTTTCATGCTTCGCTCGATGTCCTTAATTCTTTTCTCAATTATTTTAGAAGGAAATTCCTCTTCCGGAGGAATTAATCCCGAAATTACTTCCCGATACTGCCGCTTCAATTTCCACCTTTCTTTTTCATCAGTTTCTCTCTCCATCTGTTCATAAAATTGTTTGGCTTCCCGCAATTTTTTTAAATCGTTAACTTGCTCCTGAAAATTTCCACCATAATACAAAGCCCACCCTCTAGCCTGCGCGGCATTGGTTTCCATGGCTGCAATAATGTAAGCTTCCTCCGGTCGAATCTTCACCTCTTCCAAACTGGGTGATTTAGAAAACCGAGCCCATTTACCTTTCTCAAATTCAGATTTAGAAATATTGCCTTGGTTAAATTTTCTCCATTCATCTCGGGCACGCAGAGTCATATCCTTGGCTTCCTCTTCCAGCTGTTCCCAACTTACCTGATGCACTTTGAATTCCTGCTTCTCAGGATCAAATTCGGGAACTCGATGTTCAGAATCAACTCGATTGCCAAACGGATCGAGATAAATTAGAATTCCCTTTTCATCCTTATTACTCTTAGCAATTTTTTTGGCTCCATTAAAATCCAAAAATTCTTCTCCGGACTTAGCAATATTCCACACCGGCCGGGATATTTCCTTGCTCTTTCTAGCTTCCTGGATTACTCCTCCCGTACGCCGATCAACTACCCGGTAAGAAGCTCGTCCTTCTTCATCTTCAAACATTTTAAATTTATGAGCAAAAGGATCACCCTGGTTAATATTCCACTCCGCATCAGCCAATGGACGATGAAATTCTCCTGTATGCACCACTACTGGGCCGCCTTGAGCCACGTCGGCAGCAAATTCGATAGCCCGCTTTACTTCATGCAGGGACATTTCTTTATCAACCCTAGAAAAGTTTCCTCCCCGATCCATACCCGCCAGACCTTGCACCCCAACGGTAGAGTGAGTAGTGAAATCAACCCTGTTGGCAGCACCAATTTCCCGCAGGGCCTGCCGCTGTTTTTGACCATAAAACTCAGGAGTATGCCCCTGACCAGTACCTTTACCAGCTCCCATGAACACAAATTCTAAAGTTTTGGTACCAGGATGTAATTTGGATTTAACTGCAGCGACGTTGGGCACTGGCCCTAAACCCAAACTCATTCCCAAATCACCCATGCTTATACCTACATCGCCGGTGGCCGGAATTTTTTTTTGTTCTGAACGATGATGGTGAGGCAAGTCTATTCCCGAGCTGTCATATTCTCGATCCATGGGATGATAGTATCCTGTTCCAAATTCAACCATGTCTTAATTAAATGTTTAACGTATATAAAAGTTACTGGCTATTGGCCGTAATTAAAACACTTAATTACTAAATGAAACAACTAAGAAAAATAAAAAATCCCAATTGAAGCAGAGCTGCGGGGAATTTAATTAGTTGGAATTGTCAAAGAAAACCGACCACCACCGGTCACAGACCGGATGGCACAAGAAATTAAACTGCGATTTAATTTCTGTGCAGAAATGAGATCGTTTTCTCATTTCTTGCATGCTCGCTTCGCTCGGGTCGGTTTTCTGACACTGCTTTTTCCAATAGATATTCAATTGAATGCAAACCACTGGTGAACACACTAGTGGAAAAAGCAGCTTTTAATCTTAACTGGGGTAATCATTGATTAATCGTTGCAGAGCAACGGGGTATCAAACCCAGTTAAGAAATCAATCTAGGAAAATTTATAAACCAGCCCAAAAAATAAATAAATGTGACCAAAAACAACCATTTGCATAAACCAGAAGGAGAAAATTTTACCCATGATCTTACCACGGGAATAATTAGAAAACAATTGTGGTCTTTAGCCTGGCCGATGATGTTATCGGTATTGTTTTATACACTCTATAACATTGTAGATGCTTACTGGGTTAGTAAATTATCTCCAGAAGCGATTGCGGCCGTTAGTATCTCTCAAATAACCTTATTTATAACCATGGCGTTGGGATTTGGAGTAACAGTAGGATCAGGAGTAGTCATGGCCATGCATATCGGAGCCAAGGATACGAAAGAGGCGGAAAGAATTTTAGGACAATCGTTTGTTCTAGCAGCAATTTTAGGCATTTTTTTTACAATAATTTCACTGATATTTAGAACTCAATTGCTTACTATTTCGGGCGCAGCCGGACTAATATTTGAACCGGCCAAAGAATATTTTACCATTATTGCCGGCGGTTCGATACTGATGTTTTTGTTGATGACCATCATGTTTGCTTTCAATTCGCAAGGTGATACCAGTACCTTAACTAAATTATTTGCTATCTCAACGCTAATAAACGCCATCTTAGACCCAATAATGATTTTTGGCTGGCTGGGATTCCCGGTGTTGGGAATTTCGGGAGCAGCAATTGCTACTCTTATTTCCCAAGTTATTTTTATTATAATCGCCCTTCGATCGCTCTCGGGTAAGCATCGAAGCATCCGCTTTCATGTCAGCAATCTAACTTTCAAATGGGAATCAGTAAAAAGAGTGCTTAAAATTGGTTTCCCCGCCGCCTTGACTCAAGTAATATACCCCATTGGACTAGCAGTTCTAACACTGATAACTTCCTCTCGATTCCTTGAACCGGGAGCTATTTCCTTAAGCTTAGGGTTCAGAATAGAATTCTTTGCCTTTCTTCCCGCAGTAGGATTTGGATTTGGAGCCATGGCTATGATTGGGCAAAATATTGGCGCAGGTAATATCAACCGAGCTAGAGAAGTATTGAAAACAGCCTTAAAATATGGATTTTTGACGGCAGCCGGATTAGGAGTTTTGGCTGCTCTGTTAGCTGAACCAATCATAGGAGTCTTTACCACTGATCCAGCGGTAACTAAAGATACGCTTTCTTATCTAAGGATCGTAGCTTTGTTAAGCTATGGATTCCTGGCTGCATCGATGGTGGAAGCAAATTCCTTCCAAGCCTTAGGAAAATCCTGGCCTGGATTTTGGATATTTTTCCTGCGATTCATAGTGATCACTCTTCCCTTAAGTTATGTATTAACCCACATTCTTAGTTACCCCATAATTGCAGTGTGGATTTCGGTAGTGGTGGGCAGTGTGGTGTCAGCCGCAGTGGGATATGTCTGGATTAGAAAGACAATGAAGAAGCTGGATTTGAAAGAAGCGCCAGTGCAAGCACATTGATAACCTTAGTTAACTTCTGAAGCGGGAATATTACTTTAGAGAAGTTTGAAAAATAGTAATTTTGGCAAATATATCGTTTGTTTAATGCCAAAATTACGTTTATTTCAAATTCTCTTTAGAAGTTTGCAGATAAATAATTGAATTATGCAAACTTCTCTTTAGATCTAAGATCTCTTACTTTACACCTTATACTCTTCGCCAGCATAACGCTTATTAGACTGGTAAGTATTATGCAGCAATCTCTCGCCTACCTGTCTAGCGATAGAAACAGATCGAGCTACTTCGTCACTAATGTTATAACTTCCAGTCTCTACTGCGCGGATCTTTTCATCCAAGGCGGAAGTTATATCCACCACCCGCTGCTGCTCAGTTTGATTCATATAACCTTTTTCTCCCACAGTACGATAAATTGAGTCCATTTCCTGCTGCAACATTCCAGCCGGCTGATAACTTAATCCAATTACTTTATTTGGATTAAGTGGACTGCCAGAAAAAGTATCCGGACCATATTCTACATTCCTAACCTCTCCGGCGCGAGAGTTAGTTCTTTCCAGACCCACTGTTTCTTCTAAGGAATCCTTTATATTCTCTAATTTGTATCTTTCTTCTTCCTTAATATGAGCGGTAATTTTTTCCTTCATCCCCCTAGCTGATTTCAAGATATCTTTAGCTTCGAGAGATAATCCTTCCAAATCTTCCTGAGCTACTTCCGGGATGGGAACTTTATCTTTAAATTTTAGTTCTTCATCAATCTCCACTTCGCTGTCATGGATTAATTCCTGGGCTTCAATAATTTCCTCTTCTTTTTTTTGCTTAAGCTCTTTAAGCTTCTTAATTCTTTCTCGGGGAGATAAATCAGCTAAATTTTCCAAATTTTCCAATTTATTATTGCCGTTAGCAGTATTATTTTTAGCCATTATAATTAGTAAATGATAGTTTCTATAAGAATATTTCTGTTAGATATTAATAATTATCAAAATAATCACTTATTGATGCTAAAGACCAAGACTTAATACTAACTATTTTAATTCTAAGAAAATATTAGCCCCGGAAAATTACCACTGATTCATTCGATGGGCTTTCTTAAAATTCTTATAAGTTTCCCAGCCAGTGCTCATAGCAGATCTTTTCACGTCATTTAAAGCGGCTTTCATTTCCTCCTGCTCTTTCTTTAGCCGTTTGGATGAAAAATTTTTTCCCCCCACTCCGCTCTTCCCTTTTTTTTTCTTGGGGGTATAAAAATCGCCGAGGTATTTTTCCCAAAAAGATTTCTGGTCCGATTTTTTTTCTTCTGAAGATTCCAACTTCTTAATTCCAGCTTGAGCCTGAGATTCATCCAAATAATGGGTCAATTCTTTGCCTAAAGATTCAATCGCTTCCCGGGTAGATTCTGAAACGTCCCCCATCAATTCAATATTCTCTTCAGTTTTCATTTTTTTATAATTTTCTAATTGTTCATTAGTCCAGGTATAAACCCGAAAATTAATTTCCACTTTTCCAAGGTGGACAGGACCACGCTGATATCCTTCCTGCACTACTTTAAGTTCCGGCCGAGTTCGGTAGCGGAAAGTAATCAGCACACAGCCATTGGCTCCATCAATTTTTTCACCTAATTTTTCATCGTATCTTACCACTGCTTTATGTTTCCGGGCTAGAATTTCTAAATCTAACATACTGCCTTCAAAAGCAGAAACCATATCTACCGAGGACATGTTGCTAGCCTTTAAATTCAATTTAGAAACATGCCTAAGATAAGGTTTTAACCAAGCGATATACATCTGGATAATTTCAAAATGCTGTTTTAGATAAGATAACATAAACCTTTTCCGGCTCTCATGTTCTTTATAAGTACGTTTTTTCCATTCCATATACTGACGCAGATGGCGCATCAAAACCCGCAGTACATTCTGGTTAAAATTCTTAGCTAGATCGTTAACATGTTTTTCCATTTCGGGCACATCCTTAAATGGCGGGGCATCAAAAAATAAATCGGGTAAAGTTATAAATTCCAGCTGCTGGGCCATACCATAGATTGATGCAGCGCTCTTTCCACCGCCCTGAACTAAATCTACAAAAATTCCTTTTAACGTGATTTCATCACTGTGCCCCCGCTTATCAATGGGCTTAGAAATTTCTTTCTCCGCCCCTTCATAATAAGTCAATCTTTCATCCAAAATCCTTAACTCCCGAATCATCTGGAACAATTCCTTGATCATTTTTCCGGTGGCGGCTAGAAATTGGGATACTTTGTCCTGCTGAGCGCCCAGACGAGTTTGGGTTACCCCAAAAAAAGCTGAATTTTCTGAAGCCGAGAAGGAGTCCTCTATCTTTTCAATAATGGGTACAGTTTGTTTAAGCGAATCAATTACCCAGAAATAAGGCTCTTCTAAACTCAAATCATATACTTCCCAAACCAGTTCATAACTTTTCAACGGTTTAGGAAATCCAGTTTTACCATAATTACCAAATAAGGCAATCTCTCGGTCTTCTTCCAAGAATTTATATTTAGCTAATAGCTTAGAACTAACCATCCTTACACCTTTTTGTTAAACTCACCTTAATTAGGTTAAATACCTACACCTTTAATAAATTTTTGGCAGGGCTGGGCTCAGACACACACTTAAAAAAGGCCAGGTTGTCTTTCCGATAATAATTAACCAAAAATCCAGCAGTTGATAATATTTTAAGCCACTCGGAGTGGGAAAAGGCAGTAGTTTGCTTCTGCTTCTGCCAATCATTAACCCCAATGGCAGATAAAACAACCATCAAAACTCCGCTGGGGCAAAGAATCCGCTTAATCTCAGCTAGCAGCCCCTTATATTTTTTAACATAATTTAATACAAATACCGCCGTAGCAGAATCAAAAGAATTGCTAGTAAAAGGCAATTTGGTTTCTAAGTCTTCTTTAACAGCGGTATAACAGTTAGAATTCTGATCAAGCATCTTAGGGGATATGTCCAATCCCACCGAAAGAATATAAGAATAACTACCACAGCCTAAATCCAAATTTTTACAACCAGAATTAAGAAATTTCAATTCAGAGGTTATAATACTTCTTTGAACTGGATTGATCTTATAATCCCATCCCCATGATTCAGCATTCCAAAACGCTTCCCGGTCTTCCGGCCAATTTTTAGCCCAAGGAACCGATTTAGATAAATTTTTAAGATATTGGATATGACTTGGGTTTTCAAAGCCAAACTGAATATCCAACAGCCCATTTATAAATAGTTGTTCTGAACTTATTTTTTTAGGAATGGTTGGAGATTTAGGTTTCATATAGTATTGGAGTTATTATTTTAATTATTATTTTAGTTATGATCTGTAATTAAATATTAAAATATCAAAGTTAAAAAATTCATGAATCCATGAAATATCAATCCGCCTGACAGACTGTTGGTAGCCATTACAATTACTAACAACAAAATCCTGCCTAGGCAGATAAAAATTTCTCTATTCACAAAATAACTGGCACCGTCCCCTTTAGCCTTATCATACTCTAACGCACCCAGGGGAGATTCTACGAATCCGCTGGTTATCGATCCAAAAATGGTAGCTCCAAATACTTGTCCAACACTGCTTACCATAGCCCTAAAAAACCAGGATAAAGATTCCAGCCCAGTGGTCCAGCGAAGAATTACTCTCCGGCCAACTTTATCACTATATTTGCCTACCAGTAACATGATTATTGCACTTAGCCCGGAAATAATTGACCCAACAATCCCTAAAGAGATATAACTGCCCAAAATTAAAAAAATAAACAGTGGCCAAATTACTCCTCCAGCTATAGCGTGTGTTCCTTTAGATACAAAAAACAATGAATCCTGCCATTTATCTCGACTGAAGATAGACCGGACAGAAAAATGATATTTAATGTGATTATCGTTGCTTCTGAATAAGGCCAGGGCGGAAATGAATAGCAAAAGAGCGGCTAACAAAAATACAATCCCAAATCCGTGATAAGTTATTAAGAAACCACCCCCAATTGGAGCCAATATTGCGGAAACAACATTTATAGATTTACTCCGGCCTAATTCTTCCCCCCGATGCTTAGAATCGCTGATATTATAAAAAACCAAATTTAACCCCATCCAATAGAAAGCCTGGGACAGACCCAAAATGGAGCTAATTATCAATAAAGAGATCTCAAAATAATTTAAGAGATATAATAAAATTACAAAAATTAAATACAGGGGGACGCTTATAAGAACAGAATGCTTAATCCCAAATTTAGAAGAATACTTAGCGGCAACAGGAGTGAAGATAGCAAATATTAAACTGTAAAAGACAAAAAAAATAAGAGTTTCTGATAAGGTATAGCCTAATTCATTATAAAGATACAGCGGGATAAATAATCCCGTTAAAGACATGGCAAAAGCCCGTATACTGGTGGATAAATAAAATTGAGATAATTTTTTCCGAGGAAAGAATCTCCACCAAAAATGCATATTGGACTGCATTCTAGGCTAAAGTTTATAAAAGAATATAAGCTTTTCCTGCCAGTTGATTATCGAGTTAACTGTTTAGTCAACTTTAGGTTGGGCCTGTGGTCTAGTAGCTTCGGGAATCAGTCAATGAAGGAATTGTATCGCGCTATAAATGACGTCCGCTTGACTTGCGGGAAATCTCCGGTGCAAGTCCGGGCAGGCCCATATTTTTATTATTTTTTCAAATTTACAGTCATCTTTTTTAATTATAGCTTACCGTCCTGCCGGCATAAACCAGCAGCTGCTTAAGGTAATCTTCCATATTAATCTGCTGAGAAAGGTGTTTCAGATAAAAATTATTTCCCAAGTTGTAGGAATTAGTCTTAAAGACCTTATCCCAAAAATCCTGCTTAGGAGAAGTATTAATAATCTCCCGATAATATATCCTTTTGCGGGAAAACTCTATCCTATCCGGATAGAACAAATAATTCTCGTGAGAATGGCGTAAAGATAAAAATAATCCTACGGCAATAAGGAATAATAGTAAAACTAATGAACCAAATTTGGTTAAGGTTTCCTGACCGGCAGTTAGATTTAGCAGTGCTACGTTCAGCAGAACTCCTAAATAAAAAATAAGGCCTAGAGCCAGCAAAGAAATTATTTTAGGAACCATTGATCTTTTAATTAACTGAGGCAGGAGGTAGATTGGTTTCTCGGCTGTTCTCTCAAGACTTGGATTGTTAAGCGGATTCATTCTAAACCCCCCTTAGGAAGAATCTAATGGTTTTATAGTTTTGCATTTGGGCGGATAAAATTTATACTATAATTATTATTAAAAACAATTAAACCACCTAAGAATAATAAAAGCAACAAATTAAAATAAAAAAATAAAAAAAATAAATAAGTTCTAGACTTATTGAGTGGTTGGAGCCCCCACAGTAGCGTCGCTGGCAGTTGTACCTTCAATCACTACTTCTGAACCGCCTACACTGGTAATCTTACTAGGCGTGTTAGCTAGTATTCTTCCAGCTAGTCTGGTGTCAGCACCGCTGTATCCAGCTACCAACATGGCTACGTTACCATTAGCGTGTTCCCACAACTTAATCATAGCTTTTCCAGGAGTAAATCCTTCAGCACAACTAGCAGGGTTACCCATTAATTCAGCTGAAACAGTGTTTACACACGGTCCACCTACCGTAATTAAGTTTTGAGCTTCCACGTTGGAAACTTCGCTGTCCAATTTACTAGCATCTACCACAGTTACTGAAACCATGTTTCCGCTGGCACCTTTACCGGCACTAGTTGCACCACTAGTGAAGTAAACTTGAGGCAACCGTTGGATCTTAGGGTAAGCCATGGTAATTTCTTGCGGATCGCTACTAGGCGCTTGAAGCGTTACAAACGAACCCATAGAGGTATAACCGTAGCTAATTTCAGTTTCTCCATCCGGAGTTACTAAAGTCAACCCGGCCAAACTAGCTCTTACTTCTGGACCAGCTGCTGCAGTTATGTTTAAAGTTACTGTGCTTGGAACCCAGTTGTCGTAGTCGTTGGTGTTAGGCGAGTCCCCTCGAATCTCAAAGAAGTCTTCACCGGTGGCGTTACCATTTCCAAAACTGTAGCTGGTGTGGTTGTAGGTAAAGTCAGTAAAAGTCCATTCTGAACCATAACTGTCCACAAAGGTTATTAACTTTTCACTAGCCCCAATTGCTCCACTGCCATCCATATCCACATTGATTCGGAAGTCGTCGGAAGTAGTTACCGTAGCGTTTTGGACGATAAAGGAATGCCCGCCCACTTTAATGGTAGCTACAGTACCAGTATTGGCAGGAGCAGTGGCTGAGTATTCCAAGGTTTCACCATTACCCACATTCTTAAACTTGATCTTAGGGCTGGTGTCCGAAGTTTTATCTGATCCTTTATACTGCAACAAGTAAGACTTAGCTCCACCATCAGTAGCGTCGTCCTGTGTACCACCAGTTACCACAAAGTAGTCGTCCTTGAAGATTTCACCTTGAGCAAAATTACCTATGGTAGATGCCGCAATTGATTCGTTCAGAACCAACCGTTTATCGTTTCCTCGTCCACCTGTAGCTGTATCTTCAGAAACGGTTAAGTTATACTGAGCTTCAGCATAAGCTACCGGAATATCTACTTGATTTCCATCACCGTCAAACAACTGCAATTTATACCTTCTAGCAGAAGAACTCTTCAGCCTTAAGTCGTGAGTTGTTTCCCCAGTCAATCCCAAATATTCAATATCAAACTGACCGCCCATCAACACTTCTTTTTCTTCCCCAGTATTAGCGATAACATCACTTAGTTTTTCACCCATTCCTACAAAGAAATCATCGTCAGCAGTCATGTTTACTTCGATGGTCGAGATGGTAAAGGTAGTGTTATCATCCGTACCAGTTATGAAGACGCTAGAACCATCAATATCTTCCGATCCAATGGTAATTTTCTTCTCCCCAGTACCTATAGCACTAATATCCTGGTCTTGCAAAATCATCTTTTGGGCACCCACAAAGAAAGTAGCTTGGTGCACCCCGCCAGCATAATCTTGGTACAGGATTTCACTAACACCTACTTCACTCTTATCACTAAGAGTATAGGTTTCACCTACCTTCAATTTATTAGTTGATTCACCATTTACGATAAATTTGGCTTCGTCAGTATCTACGAATGATACAGTAACTTCATAAGTTTTATCGCCTACAGTATAGGTTTGAGCTTCTCCTTCTAATAGAGTGTCCCGAGTTGAACCACCCATTAAGGTTAACTTTACCCCATTTTGGTTCAGGTCAGCTCCTAAACTGGCTCTTCGAGCAAGAACCACGGAGTAATCTTGACCCATTATGTTCAAGTCGGTGTTCTCAAAGTCGTCCAAGTAGGTTCCAGTGGTATCTGAAGTACCAGTTGAGTCCGTAACATCAGACTGGGCAGTGGAACTGAATTCCATTTTATACCTAGCAATCTGTTGGGAACTTTTAAATAACAGGTGGTCAGCAGTTTTATCATCATCGTTTTCTACATATTTAACGATTCTGCTGGTAGCTGAAACTCCTTCCCCTTCTTCATCGAAGAACATAAATTGTTGGTAGTCATAATCATTTTCATTGGTTGACCAAGTACTGTCAGCTAGAGCTCCCAATTCGTCGTCTCCAATAAAGGTTACGATGTTTCGGAAATCCTCACCCACTAAAGCAGAGGCAGTAGCGTTGCTGTTGGCAAGTTCCAAGAATTTACTTTCGGTACCAACTTTCCAAGAATCTCCTTCCACAGTAGCAGTAGTCGTACCTGCACCGGATGCAACTTTCATACCGGTAGCAATATCCAAAGAAGCTAAGTTGTCCAACGCAGCTGCAGCTTCACCCACTACAAAAAATCCGTTAAATGCACCGTTAGTAACAAACATATCCGGGTAATTACCTAAATCAGCAGCCATAGCTCCCATTACTGTTGCACCCAACATAGTTGCTCCGGCACCCACAGCAAATAAGCGTTTCACCATTCTTTTTATTTTCATTTTATAAAACACACCTCCGTGTTTAAATGTTCTATTTTTGCTATTTTTGACTTATTTTCACTCCTCTCTTCTCAGCCAACCCTATAAAAATTCCGAAAGGAAGGACCTTTGAAAGCCAAACCTTTTCGATTTTATAGAGGTAAAATCCTACGCATGATAGGCGTAAGCCTCACGAGAGTATCTCTAACTACCGAAATTTGGTTTATAAGCCTTTCGCAAAAAATCAATTTGTAAAAGCTAACCAAAGAAGATTATAGCTTGAAACTTGAAAAAAAGATAGTTTCAGACGTTCACTATTTGCAAATAATAAATTTTGGTTATAGAACTTTGTTCCATTTTTAGTGATGATGGATTAGTCATTTTCTAAGGTATAGAGAAGTTTGCATAATTAAATTATTTATCCGCAAACTTCTAAAGAGAATTTGAAATAAACGTAATTTTGGCATTAAACAAATGATATATTTGCCAAAATTACTATTTTTAAAACTTCTCTATAGGATAAAATATTAAGGTTAAGATACACTTGATTGATGAAAGGTTGATTTAGTAAGTACGGGCTCTCAATATCACCCTAACCTTTATATAATATGTCTAAACAGGATAAATTATGATTAAATCTGCCTTGGACTTAACTTCCTTAGGATTACCTAGTTTTTTCAATGACCACTATAAACAGTATCCAGGCCTGTCTCCAGTTCAACTGAAAGCGGTGGAAGCCGGTCTGCTGGAAGGAAAATCGATGTTGGTGTGCGCGCCTACCGGAAGTGGGAAGACTTTAGTAGCTACCATAGCCCTGGTAAAAGCCTTAACTAATTCTAATCAACTAAATAGTAACAATAATAGTATTAGTAATAATAATAATGGCACTGGAAAAACTAATAACCTCGATAATACTGATTATATTAATAGTAATTCAAAAGCTATTTACCTGGTACCGCTCAAGGCCCTGGCTAACGAAAAGTTTACCGAATTTCAAAAGTTGTTTTCTAACACCGGTCTTAAAGTAGTTATTTCCACCGGAGAAGTTGATTCTGATTCCTCTTACCTAAATAATTATGATCTTCTTATTTTAACTACCGAGAAATTAGACAGTTTGTTAAGGCACAATTGCCCCTGGCTAAATAAAGTCAAGGTAGTAGTAGTTGATGAGATCCATCTATTGAATGATCCTTCACGAGGACCAACTTTGGAAATAATAATTACTTTACTTAAATCCTTGATCAAACCCCAATTGATTGGCTTGTCGGCCACTATTGGAAATCAAGAAGAATTAGCCCAATGGCTGGAAGCAGAATTGGTAGCCGATTCCTGGCGGCCGGTGGAGTTAAAAAAAGGGATTAATCTTAAGGGAGAAGTGGAGTTTTATCCTTGAAAGTATTTAGGTTTATTTTGTGTTTTGGACAAGTTATAAATTACGCGCTAAAAATTCTTTCATCCGATGAATTTTATCATTTAAATCAATATTAGGTTGATAATTGAACTGCAACGCCTTTCCATAACAATCCACGGCTAAGTTAGGTTTTAACTGCCGTTCATAAACCACCCCTAAATTATAATAAGCTCGTCCGCTGTGGTTGTTCAAGGATAAAGCCTGAAGCAAATATTGGATTGCCTTAGAAAATTGTCCTTTCTGTTCGTAAATGGCGCCAATATTAATATAAGCGTCCACAAAATCGGGTTTAGTTTTAATAGCCAACAAAAAATGATTCAGTGACAAATCATAATCGCCCTTCCTAAAATAACAAAAACCTAATCCAAAGTGAGAATCACCAGAAAGTTGATTAAGATTAATTAGCTGAGTGTAAATAGCAGCCGCTTCCTCAATTTTTCCTTGTTTTTGCTGCACTATAGCTAAATTCAGCTTGGGAGAGGCGGGATGGGAATCTAATTCCGTTGATTTATTGAACATCACTTCAGCCAATAAATATTCTCCGTGTTCCTTGTACTGGACACCTTGTTCAAAATAATATTTAGCCATTAAAGTCTTATTTTTGGCTCCCTTATCTTTGGTTTCAGGGCCCTGAGTCCGAATTTCTTCCGCCAATTTTTTCCGTCCTAATTCTAAATAATATTGCTTTTTGGGTTTAGATTTAGTTTCATCCACAGTTCCGAAATGATGTACTTCAACTCTCAAGGGAACAACTGCCCCTTTTCCCGCTTCAATACTATAATCCACCAGCTCATGTATCAAGCCTTGGAAATAAAAACCCGGTTGGTTTTGGAATAATCTAACTTTAAGCGAAGGAAAGTACCCGCTGGCTAAATTCAAGTGAAGATCTGAGTCCAGACGGTTGCCAAAATTAAACGGTTCAGAAATAAACGGCCTCCAACCTGTAATTGCCGAATCGCTGCTATAATTTAAAGTCATTATCCTATATCCACTTATCTTAAAATTATTAACTGCTTCCAAAATTTTGACCCAATCTTTTTCTAGAATAATCTCGTCCGCATCCAATATCAATATCCAATCACCGGCTGCCTGACGGAGAGATTCATTTCTGGCCGCGGCAAAATCGTCAGTCCAAACATAATCATAAATTTTAGTTGTAAATCTCTGCGCTATTTCCTTAGTCTTATCTGTACTCCCAGTATCTACAATTATGATCTCATCCACAAAAGGTTTAGAAGTGCTTAAACACTGCTCCAAATATTTTTCCTCATCTTTAACAATCAGGCATAAAGAGAGGGTTGGCTTAATCAATAATCGGGAGAAATCTTCCACCAAAGTTTCACGTAGTATCCATTGACGGGAATATTGACCTTTCAATTTGGCAAATCCTTTAGTTGTGGTTACGGCGGATTTATAATTAGAATTTACCAGGTTAAGTACGGCCGGAGAGTATCTGCCATAAGGATAAGAAAAATGATCCGGTTTGGCGCCTAATCTATTTTGGAGGACAACCTCCGCAGCATTAATTTCGTGTTTAATTTGAGCCTCATTCAACTGAGTTAAATTAGCATGAGAATAAGTATGATTGCCAAAACTAAATATTCCTTTCATTTCCGTAAGCTGCTCCCAAGTGCAAAAATTAGAGTAAGCTTCGGTTTCTGGAACACTGGACGGGTCTTCAATCCATTTAGGCACTACAAAAAGTGTAGCCTTAAAATTAAACTGACGCAGGATTGGGAAAGCGTGTTTATATACCCCTAAACGAGCATCGTCAAAAGTAATAACCACTAATTTTTCCGAAGTTTCTGTTCCGGATTCTAATCCTAAATTTAGCTCATCCAAACTTATAGTGCGATAGCCGTTATCTTTCAGCCACTGCATCTGCTGAGAAAAATTGTTGGGAGAAACTGACCAAGGGTAATCTGCTTCACTGATATCATGGTACATCAATAGAGGGATAGAAGAAAATTTCATAGTTAGGCTGTCTTAAACTTTTTAATTTAATTTGGTCTTACTTTTTTATTTAATGTAGTCCTATTTTTTTATTTAATTGCGTCTTTGATTTTTTGTAATAATTCAAAAGAACGGGCAGTTTTATATTCCCGAGCTAATTGTCTTAAGTCTTCTAATTTAAAATTAAATTCTTTCTGAGCTAATTCTGGTTTTAACCGGCAGATAAATTCAGTAAATTGAGTTATATTTTTAACTTTGGGCGATTCGCTGCACCGTTCAAAATCTATCATTACAGGTTTATTTTTAGCGGTTATCAAGATGTGCTTATATGGACGATGAAGTTCTTCCTTGTTAACTTTTAGCTTATCCAGCTTAAAACACTGGTCCAAGAGGGAGTTAATTAGTGTTTTAATTTCTTCCTTACTATTTTTTTTAATCCAATCTAAAATATATTCCCCTTCTACAAATTCATAGACTAAATAATCTGATTTTTTATAATTGTAATCCTTGTAATCCCAGTCTATGGTTACTAATTTTGGACCAATGCCTTCTGGATTAAGTTTAGTAAGCCATTCAACCTCATTTCCAATTCGGCCTTCCGCCAAGCTGTCCTTGCGTTTTACTTTGATAGTCACCTGAACAATGTTTTTCCGGCCGGGAAGATGAGTTTTAACCAGTTTACTCCGGTCCATATATCCAGTATAAATTACTCCCCGCTGGCCTCGGCTGAAATAACTAATGTTTTCTATCAATCGGCCTTCCAACTGCCTTAACAATTTAGTTTTAGTTATGGCATACAAATATAACTCTTCAAAAGCCAACTTTTGGGCATCAATTAAGGAAAATTGAAACAGCCGATGATCAATTAACTCCTCAATTTTTCGTTTATTGGTAAGCGAAGAAAATAAGAATAAAATTATCCCTTCCGAATGCAAATGACTAGAAACTTCCGCCAAGAATCGGGCCGAAATTTCCCAGCCTTTTTTACCCCCATATAATGCAGCATCTTCGATTCCTTTATCCTGAGGCAGATAAGGCGGGTTAAAAATAATCAGATTGAATTCTCCGGAAACTTTTTCAAATAAATCACTTTGGAAAACTTTTAATTTTCTAAGTTTCTGGCTGTTTATTTTTTCCTGTAATATTCTTACCGCATCTGGGTTTATATCTACCGCCACGACTTCTTTCACTTTAGGATTATTAACCGCAGCCAAGGCTAATATTCCTGATCCAGCCCCCATATCTAAAACCCGCCCTTCGGCATACTCATTAATATGCTGTTGCACCAAGTAAGAATCTTCCGCCGGTTCGTAAATACCCATTTTTGGTAAAAATAAGGTTAAGGATTAAAAATGTTATGATGAAAAAGGGCTATGTAGAAAGATATATCTTAAGCGTAGTTAAAAATGCTGCTTCAAAAACTTCTCAATCTTAGGCAAATCATCCTTAGACCCTAAATCAAGCCAGTAATCCTTAACTTTAATTACCTTAACTTTGCCCTGCTCAGCTAATTCAGTTACGGCATCCGTTAACTCAATCTCTCCTCTTGCTGAAGGTTTTAAATTTTCTAACAGCGGCCAGATTTCAGGGGTAAATTTGTACAAAGCAGCATTAATCAAATTACCGTAAAATTCACGGGGTTTCTCTTTAACTGCGATTAACTTTCCCTGCTTAATAATCAAAACGCCGTATCTCTCCGGATTAGAGACTTCAATCCCGCTTACATAATTGAAATTATCTGGTTTATTCATCAATTTAAAATCATCAACGCTCCACAAATTATCTCCGCCTAAAACTAAAAAATTATCCTGCCCGCAAGATTTCTTAGCCTGAAGCAGAGCATGGCCAGTTCCTTGCTGCTGGTCCTGGATTATAATTTTAGCGGCAATATTATTGGCTCTTAAATAATCAATAATTTGTTCTTTCTTATACCCAACTACAATTACTAATTCATTATAACCAGCTTTACGCAGGTTGGTGATTACATAATCCAGAAACGGCCGGCCATTTATTTCCACCATAACTTTAGGTACTTGTTCGGTTAAAGGATATAATCTAGTCCCTTTCCCTGCAGCTAAAATTACAACTTTGATTTATACCCCCCCCTAGTTATATTTTAATAGTTTAATAGTTATAATTTTAGTTAATCTTTAAATTTAATATTGGAGTTAGATAAATTTAATACTTGTGCCAACTCAGTTAATGAATTTATAGTTACAGTGGGAATTTCAGAATCGTCCTTAGGTTCCAAATCTTTATATTTCCCTTGTTTCAATCGAATGGTCTTGAACCCCAATTTATTGCCGTAGCGAATTTCTGAATCTAAGCGGTCGCCAATGATCCACACATCTTTGTCTTGGTATCGTTCTGAGCTATCCCGAAAACAGTTGCGTTTATCTGGATCATCAAAACAGATCATTATTCGGGTAAAATAATTTCTGATTCCAACTGCATCAATCTTTTTATTTTGCAGCCCCATGTCAATTTCTTTAGTTACCAGAATTTTGTTCACTCCGGGCAGATTAAGTGTTAATATTTCTTCGGCTCCTGGAAGCAATCTTAAATTTTTTAGGTCTTTAGGAGTATAATTATCAGGCAGGCGGGGAATTAGAGTGTCATCCAAATCAAATATTAGCAGCATGGTTATCAACTATAAGTTACAGTTATTTTTATTTATTTGTATTTAGGCATAGTCTAGTTGCAGTTAGTTTTTAGGAAGCCAATGATCCAAACCTTATCACAGATCAGTCACTATTTTCATCAGCACTTCTGCTAATTTAGCCGGATCATGGCGGATTAAATTGCGCTGGATGTCTGCGTTCTGAACTTCCTTAAGCTCGGTGCTGAGCACATCAGCGGATATTGCCCGGCCATCAGCAGTTAAATCGTTTTCCACTTGGCTTCCTTCTTCCGCATAAATACTGACTAATTTAGGTGAAGGTTGGCTGTTGCTGATGAGAATATAATCAAACACGTCCCGGCCAATAAAACGTTTAATTTCCCGCAAATAATCGCTGGCTTTGAAGTTGGTAGTATGGCCATTTTTATTCATAAGATTAACTATGAACACTTTCTTGGCCTTAGTCTCTTTCAACGCTTCACTGATACCTTCCACTAACAAATTAGGTATAAGTGAAGTATACAAATCTCCCGGACTGAGAACTATTAAATCGGCATTCATAATTTGACTAATAGCGCTGGGATGAGCTTTAGGGTAAGGTTCCAGATAAATACTCCTAAATCCTTGATCTACCTCTTTAGAAATATCTATTTCCCGTTCTCCTTCCAAGATCTGATTATTATTAAGAACCATCTTAAGGCTGACTTTATTAGTAGTAACCGGAATAACTTTACCTTTGATGGATAGTATCTTTCCCGCTTCCTCTACCGATCGATCAAAACTGCCAGTTACTTTCTCTAGAGCAGAAAGAAGCAAGTTGCCAAAACTATGCCCGCCCAATCCGCCAGTTTCAAAGCGATAATTCATCAGGCTCCGCATCAGCCGACTGGAATCGGACAGAGCTACCAGACATTGACGGACATCTCCCGGAGGCAGAACTCCCAACTCGTCTCTAAGAATACCGGTACTGCCCCCGTCATCAGCCATGGAAACGATGGCGCAGAGGTCAATATCAAACTTCTTTAACCCGCTTAGCACTGCAAAATTGCCAGTGCCGCCGCCAATGACCACGACTTTCTTCATGGCAGCTGAGAATAAAGTTAGGTTTTAAAGATTATGGAAGGGAAGGTTAAAAAAAAACAAAAACACCTACTCTTCAATGAAATCATCCATTTTAGCCGACATCTCTTCGCTGCTTCCCAGAATTCCCCGCTTGCGCAGATATTCCCGAGAGATAAGGTAATATAACAACCCGATAGATTTCTTACCTTTATTGTTGCAAGGTACAACCAAATCTATTTTATTGGATTGATTGTTAGTGTCGCATAATCCGATCACCGGTAAACCTACTTTCAAAGCATCTTCCACTACATTTTTATCCGGCCAAGGATCAGAAACCATTACTATTTTTGGTTCAGTAAAAGTTTCCAATTGGGGATTAGTTAAAATACCGGGAGGGTACCGGCCATTGATAACTTTAATTCCAGTTAGTTTATGCAGCTGGTTAAGACCTTTCCAGCCGTTTTCTCTTCGGCTTACAATAATAATATCTTCCGGCGCGTATTGAGCCAGCATATTAGCAGCTAAAGCTATCCGCTCATCTATTTTCTTCAAATTAAGGACGCTTAAACCATCAGTTCGAGTTTTATAAATAAATTCAGCCATATATTTGGTCTTGAATTTAGTTCCAATGTGGATTCCCGATTTTAGGTATTCATTGGAATCGATTAATAGATTTTCTTCTTCCGCCATGTTAGTTTCTCCGGGTTTTATTTGGTTTTAATTTGACTTAAAAAAAACGTATTAGAAATAATAATCCTAATACCGCGTTTTTTTTGGCCTCACGCAGCTGTGCTTGACCCTACTACGGACCAGCTTCGGCTATATTTAAGCTAAAATAAGGGGTTATTTATAAATGTTTGGGGGGAATAGAGGCAAGGGTAGGAGGTAAATTAGACCCAAAAAAAGAACAAACCTCCGCTTGGGGTTCTACTTCATATCCTTGGTAAACATAACCCCCATCAAACGATCTAAAATTAGTTTTCGATAAATAGAATCATAATTGTACTTATAACTCACGCACCCGCAATTCTTATCCGAAAAAGCATTATCTTCTTTTTTAATGATTCGTTCTAAAGCCCGTAAGGAACGATTTCTCTGAAAATAGGGTATCTGACTATATAACCGAGAGTACCACTCCGGATTTAAGGTTTCAGCTGCTCGTACTTTATGACCAGGATAATGCGGATCGGATGCAGGCACCAAAACTATCTTCAATTTGTTATCCTGCAGGTCATAATATAAAATATTGGCTTCATCTACAAAATAGCCTTGAATTGGTTCCGGAAGATAGCTTAAGGATTTATACTGATTCCAGGCGATTATATTAACCATAACGTAGGGAACACCAGTCTTAGTTAAGTATCTCTTCCACTAATTTTTCAAGCTGGAGATTGAGTTTAGCAGCATCTATCATTGTCTTCTTAAAATACAGATACAGCCTAGGTAAATCTTTTTCGGGAGGAATCGATTGATCCAAATTTCGAGCTAAAAGAACACGCAGGAGGTCTTCTTCTTGGTAGTGATAAAACTGGTCATTATCCCTAATACCACCTAAACAATAGAGATTAAATGCCAGCTCCCGAGGATTGATATTGCTGGAGCTTCCTTGCAAATATTCTCTAAGAATAACATCCACCTTCGGTTTGAGAACATCATGCCACTGGGCCATCATGCTCTCTAATCCTTCATAGGTGCCAAAGCCGATTAATGACCCATCATCCTTTCGCTCATAAAATTTTAGCGGAGTAAAATTTGCCAAACCCGTAACTAAATCAACTAATGTTTTAGGAGCATAAAATCCCCGCGCGGCAGGAAAGGAGGGAACTTCCACCGAAGTCCAAGGAATCTTGCTCCTATCTCTGTTTCGTACACCTTTTAAATCATCGTCAGTTAACCACATTTGTTCCTGGCTAACCATGGGGTAAAGCGGCGGCCGATTCATGGTTACGGGATGAGATACCACTCCTCGATAAAAAACTCCGCTGGGTTGGTGCAAGGCCACTGCTTCACAGCAGTCGACATATCCTTCCAATACCCCAAAACCATAAACTCCAATTAATACGGTATCTTGGTATCTTAATCCGATCCCAAAATCTTCTTCGTGCATCATTCCACCTCTTCGACCCCTTTTTCCACTATCTTAAACTTTATTTCCTTACTTTCCGGCAGGCTGCGATGTTTCCTTAAAATTAATCCGCGGCAGTTCTCAAATTTCTGCAGTTCAATTAAACATTTGCTGCCATACTTAAGCAAGTCCCCGCCGACTAATTTAACTTTATCCCTATTCTCAAAATCAGAATAAACCTGGCTGGTAATCAAGACCGGAATCTTGTTCCGGCGAGCTATCTCGACCAAACAGGCAATTTGTTTGCCTAAAGCAGAATTAACTTCGTACACTTCTTCACTCTGGCCTAATTCCAAACGATAAAGCATCGAGATAGAATCAACTACTATCATCCCCACTTCAGGAGTTATGAAACCTCTAAGTTTATCAAAAATATCTTTTTGATCCTCAAAATTAAATGGATTTAGGAAAAATATTTTTTCCAAAACTGGATTTAGGTTGGATGAAATCTGCCTAATCCGTTCGACTGCAATTCCTCCTTCAGTGTCTACAAAGATTATTTTCTTACCTAATTCAGCTACTTTAACTGCAGCCAGCAGGCAGAGGTTGGTTTTGCCGGTGCCCGATGGGCCGTAGATGGTAGTTACTATATCATTATCATACCCGCCGGCTAGAAAATGGTCTAGGAATTCAGCTCCAGTTGATATATTCCCCATTACTCGATCGGGATATAAATGAGTTATAAACATTTCTAGGGTGGACACCTAGTTCCAAATGAACACCCAAAGCTTATTATATCCTATTAGACTCATTTATATTTGTGCGGTTAAATCTAAAGGTAGTGGTGTTGGGATTAATTATTGTTGGAATGATTCTTCTTAGTGGTTGTGTTCTTAATGATAATAAAATTGTAAAGACTACTGCTGAAAACGACGCAACTAAGATCATACCAAAAACTCTGCAGCTGGGCAATCTCTGCTCCGGCGAAGCAGAATGCAATACTTTTTGTCATGATAATAAAGGACGCTGCAAAGACTACTGCGCTAATAATCCAGAAAATGAGATCTGCCAACAGCTGGGATTTACCAAAAACAATTGCGATGATATCAATGCCATTAAATTTGATTATGCCCCGGTTAATTTAGATAAAACAACTCTTCTGCTTCCTCTTGGACTTATGGCTGGCAGCCACATCACACCCGTTGATCATCATTATTTTCAAAATTTTGCCAATAAAAAATTTGATATTGAAATTTATTCCCCTGGCAGCGGCAGCATAACCAGCATTCAGCATATGCCTGAAGCTAACGAAGGCGAAGATTATAGGATAGTAATAGACCATACCTGCAGTGTTTCCAGTATTTTCATCCACGTTGCGCTGTTATCGGAACGTCTGAAATCGTATGCCCCACCAACTAATGGATATGGGGGGGTTAACATTCCAGTGGAGGCGGGGGAAATTGTGGGTTATTATGCCAATAACATGGATTATAGTATTGCTGATACCAAAATTATTCTGCCAGGATTTATCTTCCCAGAACATTATGAGCCGGAAACCTGGAAAGTACACACGGCCAATATTTATGATTACTTCAACGAACCAGTGAAAGGCAGACTTA
>DATDWB010000026.1:0-13951 GCA_035289845.1 Candidatus Nanoarchaeia archaeon
GCTTTCGTTCCCAGGTTGCGCTTCTCCAATTCTTTAATTATGGACGACTGGTTGAAACGTTTGGGAGGCTGAGTTTCCTTATCCAGTTTCTCTATTTTTTTAATTGTCACTACTTCTTTCTCTTTCATCTCCGGCAAAGAAACTTCTTCTAAACGGACATAAGGTTTGTATAACACATGCCAATTTTCTTTAACGGTGCGTGTTCCTTTGGTCACAAAGATTTCTTTTTTAACATCCAGGGACACTTCCATTGTTTCACGCACGGCTGCATCACCAAATGTAGCCATAAAACGTTTCACAATTAAATCATAAATTTTCTGTTCCCGGGACTTTAATTCTTTCGGCGCCAATCCGGTGGGATAAATTGCGGGGTGAGCCGGATCAGTTTTCTTACCATTATTTGGTTTGAGTGTTTTCAGTTTCAGCAGTGCAGTGCATAATTCTTTATACGCGCTTTGTTTACTGAGGTCAGCCAGAATTTTCTGAAAACCTAATTTTGGATCTAAAATTTGGGAACTCGTACGCGGATAGGAGGTAATTCCTGCCAAGTATAGTGTCTGCGCAATCGCTAATGTATCTTTGGGTGTAAGTTTAAATAATGCGTAGGCTTCTGTTTGTAATGTTGTGAGATTGAAAGGATTAGGCGGAGGCTGCTGACGTTGGCTTCGTTCAACTTTAGTAACGACTGCTTCTTGGGCCCCGCTGACTACAGCCATGATTTTATCTACTTTCTTAAGGTCAAAGATTTTATCCGCCTGATGCCAGGCTTCGATATAATTTGTTTTGTAATCACCATCCAGACGAATCTGCCAAAAGGGTTCGGGTTTAAATTGTTGAATTTCTCTTTCCCGATCAACCAGTAATTTTAACGCTGGGCCTTGCACACGGCCAGCGGACATTACTTTAAATGAACCCACTGCTTTTACGGATGCCGACAACGCCCGGGATAAATTAATCCCATAAAACCAATCTAATTTGTGCCTGGTTTCTCCGGCATAAGCCTGCCCCCAATCAAGGTGTTTCATTTTTGTATTATACGAATCAACCAAATCACCCTTGGTTAAGGTAGAGAATTTCATTCTGTTGGCATCTTTCTGCTTGCAGGCATAGCGTACAACATTAAAACCAATAACCTCACCTTCAACATCGTAGTCGCAGGCTACCGTAAACTCGTCCGCTTTCTTGGCCAATAAGGCAATGGTGTCAATATAATTTTTAACATATTTCAACTCTTTTGAAGTCTTATAAGATGGCTGCCATTCAATATCAAAAACGGGATAGGTCCAGCCTTGTTTATTGCTTTCTACTAATGTATAAAGATGGCCGACAGCAGATGTTACTAGAAGCGGTTTTTTGTTGTGGGTGATTTCATAATACGAACTTTGCTGGCTTTTTTTTTGAATTGGTTTACCATCGGCTAAGGCTTCCGCAATCTTTTTGGCGGAGCTGGGCTTCTCCGTAATAATCAGTTCAACCATAATTTTAGAGAATCTAGATATTATTTTAAAAATGTTTGGGTTGGGAAGATGATTGTTAAAGTTCGTTGTAAAGAAAATAATTCCTTTCTTTAGCCACAATTTTCGCTTAGAATTTAATGATTATAGAGATGTTTGAAAAAAATAATTTTGGTTAATAGATTATTTATTAAGAACAAAATTTCATAAAAAATAAAAAAAAATAAAAAAAACTATAAGAATATTAAAAAGTAAAACTTAGAAAGTTTTATTCTTTCCAAAACATTCTCTGCAATAAACTGGTCTGTCTTTTGATGGTTTAAATGGAACTTCACATTCCTTTCTACAATCAGCACAAACCGCTTTATGCATTTCCCTTGGGCCTTGACTTGGTCTAAATCCGCCCCTTCTGTTATCCATTGTTTTTTCACACTCCATATTAAAGTATAGATAAAAAATCCATACTTAAGCCTGATATAAAAAAACCCTTTATAAAGCTTCCTAAGAAATTGAACCAAAAACGGGAAAGAGTGGAAATTGCCTTATAGACACTAATAGACACTAATATCCACAGAAATTCATTTATTTAATGGTTTTACAATTGAAATAGGATGTTCTTTTACTTTATAATTTTAGCAATTTTTTCACCTATAGCCAAAGAAGAGGTTAAACCTGGCGAATCAGCGATAGCGTGAATGCAATGAGGATAACGTTTATCAGGTTCAATTACAAAATCATCATAATTAAGCAGCTTAACCTGTATTCCCGTCATTTCTTCTTCCAAATCCTCCCGACGAAGTCCGGGAAAGAACGGCTTTACATCCGAGATAAACTCTTCCTTCGGTCTTCGGTTCCGATTATAATCATCTTTATCCTGGATAACATGCCCTAACGGACCAACAAAAAAGGTATTCCCAATATTTGCTTCCCCACCCTCATTGTATTCAAAAATGGGTGTAAGATGTGTTCCGGCCATTCTCTTTGGATTTCCATCCTGGTCAAATATTCCGGGAATAATTTTAGGAGTAGGATAAACATTCATCCCGTTCATCCAAATATCCGAACGTGAACGGCGGTTGAACTTCAGGTACTCCCCTCGCAGCGGTTTTATCTGATAAGAAAAATCAGGATTAATCATCTTTCCTACAACATCTCCATAAAGGCCAGCAGAGTTAACCAGATATTTAGCTTTAACTTGATACACTTCACCCTGCTGATTGACAGTTGCCACAACATCCTTATCTCTAGCACTGATGGCTACTATTTCTGAATCACAGAATAATAATGCATTTTTCTTTTTTAGTAGTGATTCTAACTTTTTCAAGTACGCTGCAGCATCTATTATCCCCGTTGAGGGTGTATATAAAGCGCAGCGTGCATCAACGTTTGGTTCCATTTCCCGCACTTCCCTAGCTGAAATTTTACGTGCACCAGGAACGCCATTGGCCGCCGTCCGAGCAACATAATAATCCAGAGTTTTTTCTTCTTCTTGATTTGTGGCGACGGTTATTTTTCCAGTTTCAGTGCAAGGGATGCCATTCTCATAAGCAAATTCTTTCAGCATCTTATTGCCAACTACCGATAGCTGAGCCTTAAGAGAACCTGGCCGATAGGTAACCCCTGCATGAAGTACACCTGAGTTTCTCCCCGATTGCTCATCACCTATAAATTTGTTCTTTTCAAAGACTGCAACTACATAATCCGGCTTTAGATCTAGCAGCTGATAAGCTGTTGATAGTCCAATAACTCCTCCACCAACTATTATTGCATCCACTTCTACTTCTTCAGTCATTCTTTCCCATTTTTTTAGATAAACTTCTATTTTTATCTCTTTCACTTATATTTTTTCTCCTCTTCTCTCTAAGATCACCCACTAAAATTAAAGGCTGTCCCATGGTTACAGTTAATTTCGCTCCCAGATTAAAATCGTATTGGATATGGCTACCATCAACATAAATTTTAGCTACCCTAGTTTCAGATTCCACTACTATTTTTTCTGAGGCATAATTAAATCCTAACTCTCGTTGATCCCGCTCATGATACTGCATCTGTTTTGATCCCGGCGGCATTATTTTTCCTCCGGCCTGATACATCCATCCGGTAGAACCGGCCGCCGTACAAATTATTATCCCGCTGCTTCTTACTGTGGTTGAACCTTTCCTTTGGATGGAAACTCCATCTACTGTTAACTTGTAACGCATCATCTCCGCGGGATTGGCCGGAGTTAACAAGATATCATTCAAAGCCGGAATAGGAATTTGGTTGTCGTTCAGGATTAACTGCAGTCGATACATTTTGGTAGTCTTAACTGTTTCAATGTCAGATAAATGGTGGCTAATTGTTTCCGGTGTAGCCAAGCAAAAATAACCTATGCTGCTATTAGGATCAGAATTGAGGCCTAATATTGGAGTGTCTTTAATAAAATGAGAAACATCCAATAAAGTTCCATCTCCACCCACCGAAATAACAAAGCTATATTTATCAGCAATATCCTGTGTTAAATCTCCTCTATAAATTAATTGGTAATTTAACCCTTTATGTTCAACTGCCTTAACCGCCGCCTCAATTGATTTTTGCTGAGTATTATGGCTGGAGAGTAAGGCCGAATTATTAAGAGCATAGTTTCGCATATTGTCGTCTGCAGTTCCACTAGTGTATAGTTCAAACAGGCTTTTCTTATATACTACCAGAATATTATCTAAATCTCTTAATCCCATTTTAGTTCAAATTTGTATCTGGACTGCAATCATTTTTAAACTTTTTCTGTTAATTGGTACAAATCTCTACCCAGAGAATCAAGCTCTCTTTTCCCTTCCAAAACATTTAGCCATTCGTTAGGAAATATTATTCCATTTTTTGCGCCGGCTAGCGCCCCATACATTGATCCGGTAGTGTCACAGTCTCCGCCAAAATTTACGGTTTCAATTAATCCTTCCAAGGGATCATCCCAATAGCGCTGGAACATGAATAAAGCAAATGGATACGAACAAAAGACATTGCTGTCTGACCCTAAAACTAGGTGTGCATCCTCAATTTTGGCATCCTTATTACTTTTAATCCATTTCAGGCGGTCGCCCAGAGATCCACTTCGCCACAAGGTATACTGATCAGATACTGGTTTTTCCTTTTCCAGACAGACTTCCAAACAAGAGTTGATAAATTCATCCCGATCACAACCCTTAATTAGAGCATAGATAGCCTGCATTTGCACCACTCCGCTTACTACCGAGCGGGGATCAAGATGAGTCATCCGGCCCACAAGTTCGGCCTGCTCTAATCCCAGATTATATTTATTTCCATACTTCGGGGAACTTTCATCACTTGCTGCAATGTACAATCCTAGGGGAGCCATCTTCATAGCCGGGGCATTGCCTGGTCCGCCGATAACTCCCGAACTCAAAGGAGGCACTCCTTTAAGAAGTTGTTTAAATGCATCCGCGGTCGTTCTTCCAAAACCTCCCAGAACACTTCCATCCGGCAATAAGCGCTTTGTATATTCAGCCGCCTGCCTTGCAGCAATATCTGAAAGATTAAATCCTTTTTCTGCAACTAACGATTCGGCTAAGGCTTTAGAAAGGATAGTGTCATCAGTATATTGACCAAGTTTCAAATCTTTAGTGTAATATTTTAATCTGCCAAATTTATCTTGGGTAATCAATCTGCCATCATAATCATATAACAAAACTGGATCGATGGGAAAAGTAATTTTTCCTACATGCTCTTGAATTTGCTCCTTTTTCCATCCTTCTACCGGCATCCCTAAAATGTCTCCTAGGGCCAGTCCCAGCATTGTACCCCTGAATTGTCCTAATTTAATGCAGTCATTATGATTATAACCAGGATTATAAACACTAATTTCATTTTCATTCTTTTCAATTGATTTAAATTTTATTTCAGTTTTCATTTTAAAAAATTCCTCCCCTGGTAATATTCAGCCATACCTTTCAACAAATTCAATGCACTTAAGACACTTTCTCTCTTCATACATACATCATCTCCCAGCATCAGGGTTCTGTATCCCATCCGCACTAAGCTATCAACATCGCCCATATCCTGGCACTCCGGCATATAACTATTTGAAAACGACTTTAAAATCCTGGATGCGGCAATGGCTTTGGGATCTTTTTGAATAATCGTTTCCATAGCCTCAATTATATGATGCGGCATCTTCAACTCAACATATAAGTCTCCCCGACCGGCCATCAGCCTTCCTTTTCCAGAAAAATATTTCTGGACATGATGAAGTCCGCGTATAGATTCAATTTTGTAGACTGGTTCTGCCTGGGGATCTAAAGATAGAAGTTCAGCATCATCATTGGGTTGTTCAAAAAAAGAAAGCATATACTTGTGAACGCCTGCAGCGCTCCCGGCCTTAACATACTCCCGGTCCCTATAAGTTAGATATCCTTCCACTTTTAAGGAAGGATGAGGTATATTTACTGATTCGCCTGGTCCAACAACTCTTTTAGGCCCCTCCTGCATAAACAACTTATTTCCCTCAACTTGTAGAACAGTAGCATACTCCTGGCCATCACTAAAGTAGGCAGTTACTGGTGTATCCACCGAGATAGAATGAGTAAGTTCTATCTCGGTAAAAGGTGGAACACCAAAATTTTTAACCCTCAACTGCCGGCATTTCAGATCAACATAGAGTTCCTTGTCTTTTATTTCCTCCTGCAATCGTCCGACTATTTTCTCAATTTCACCCTCCTTATCTTTAATTTTCATTGCCGTATTAAGACGCAGTCCGCTCACTATTGGATGATTAACTATCTCCTCCACAAACGGACAGTATGGAGCAACGGTTACGATTGCAGTTAACGGCATTTTAGATCAACCCCTTGCTTTTTGCCGCACCTGTCGCACCTTTACTACTTCCAACATAGATGCTTTTCATGCTGGAGCTAAGTATTGGGGTCCTGGAACAAAGATGAGCCAAGGTGTTTAAACTGCTATAAGCTGCTTCTAATTCAGCAACTTTAGCATCCTCCATATCTGCGGTTTTAGAAACTTTCATTTTTTTCAAAAAATCATCCAAGCTCCCTTTATCTTCCTTAGTAGACATTTTTGTCCGCTGCAGTTCCATATGGCTGATAAAATGAAATACTTCACCTTTACCTTCAGTAAATCCTACTGCAACATAGGGTAAACCATGCTTATCCATCATTTCCTGGCTGGTAATGATAGGGACAACACCCGGCCCAATATCAAATAGATAACTTGATCCCTCCAGCCACCACTTTGGATGACACTGCGCGTAATTCAACCCTAAAAATCGACGAGCAGTATCGGTGTGGGCTTGAACTTCTACCACTTCATCACCGGTAGAAGATTTGTAACTGACCTTTCCGGGAAAAGTTTTTTGTACTAGGCTTAGGGCCCAGTCAGTTGTTACTAATCTGCCTCCTTCAGTTACAAAACCTTTTACGCCTTCCTTCAATTGTTTTGAGAAATCCTTATTGTCATCATCAAAATTTGCGCCAATTCCCCCATAAGATTTGCAATTTACCAGCATAACTCTGCCTCCATTATAGGAGGCTATCTGGCTGGAATCAATCAGGGTATAAGGAACCTTGATAGTATCAAGCAGCTTCTCGACGTGATCATACGTTCCTTTGACCACAACAATATCCCGAGGATTACTATCTCGTATCTGATCCAGTAATCCCGGATTATGCAATTTACTTACCTGTTCAAATATTTTTCCGCTAGTATTGTATGCATTTTTCATTTTTATTCCTCCGTCAGTCTAAGACTTTTTTTAGAAGCGATAGATGCTCCTAGCAAGATTGATTTAGTACTCCCGGGAACAGCCGCACTAGCCGCTTTCAATGATTTCATTACTGTATCAATATTTTTTTCGTCCTGTCGAGCACTTAAATTGGTCTTGAAATCGCTGAAGTAACCCCACTTCTTGGCAATAAGTCCTAAAGCTACATCTACCGCTCGAGTAGATTCTTCTACCGGAATGACCCGTTGCGATCCAATCGCTTCCGCCCAGTGGTTAGTTATTTCTTTATCGTGGCCGGTATAAGACTTACGCAGTAGATAAATATCAAATTTGCTGCTTAGCTCCTTCCACATGGCAACTGAATTTAACGGACTCTGAACTTCCCGACCCAAGATCTCCTTTACCTGAGAGGGATTAATCTGGGGATAAAACATCTCATCGCCCATGATAATCATGGTTGGAGATATAGCCTGAGGAGTCTCACAATATTGGTTCATGAAATGACCCCAGAGCTCATAACTTTCCCGCATTCCTCCTCCACCTCCACCTTCTGGCTTCAATGCCTTAAGCATATCATCCAAAACCAACTCCTTGCCAAAATCAGACACTTGGGTTGGCCACTGGTCAGAGGTCGCATCCCCAATTACAGAAAAACTTATTTCTGTATCCGGTCTATATTTAGACAAAGTTTGGTATAACAACGGCAGTCGATCAAAAATTTCTGCCGGCCAGGCCTGCATTGATCCGGTTCCGTCTACTGCCACTACTACCACATTTTCACTTTCGGTCTTAATTGTTTTTCCTTTCGGATTTACTAAAGCCAAATCCGGGACAGCCTTGTAGGAATAACTACGCGGCCCCTTGCTGGCGGCATCTTTTGCCAGATCGTCCAAATATGGTTTTCTTGCTGAACCATAGTCGTAAGCTCCTGGATTTTTCCAGGATGATGTATCATCTCCCCAACTGTACATTTTTACCTCCGCGAGATTTAGAGCTCCCGCTAACTCGGTCTTTTTTCACTTTTTTCTTTTTGTTTACTTTTTCCTATTAGGTTATTTTTCGGTCCATTTATGGCTGGAAAACCTTCTTCCAAACACTTCCTGTCGAACATCGGAAAGTTTCTTTACCAAATCTTCCTTCTCCCATTTTGGTCGATCCAGGGGGTCAGGCCTCATTAATTCATGGTAAAATTCTTTCAACTTGGCAGGAACATGATTAGGAATTTGTTTAATCGCTGGATCCCCTCCTAAGGCATAAGTCATAGTCAATCCTAAAGAATAAAGATCACTTTCCGGCAGGGGAGGTTTTCCCACTTGAATCTCAGGTGCCGCAAATATTTCGGTATAACCAATTACAGATGAATCTGCCCTAGGCTTAATAAAAGACAGCCCGTAGTCCACTAGTACGGCATTGTGTTTCTGGGGCTGGACAATAATGTTATTCGGTTTGACATCCCCATGAATTATACCCTGACTATGTAGATAGTATAGGGCATTCAAAGTCCGTTGAGTTACCCAACAGACATCTTCTGGATCTATGGCCTTATGTTTTTTTACACTCTGCTCCAAGGTCTTGCCCTCGATAAAACTCATAGCTAAAACATAACTGCCATCATTGGCCCGATAATAATCCCTAAAAGTAGGCAGAGAGTGGTGGTGCAACTCAGCCAATAAATCTGCCTCCTTCCCTAATAATTCAATATCTTCCGCAGTTAAATTGATATGCTGTTTAAGACAGGCCTTAATTTTAGGACGTATGACATGCCGCGCTTCATAGGTTACACCGAATCCGCCTTCCCCTATCTGGCGTATGATTTCATAATTTCCGATTATTGCCATTATTTTCACCTTCTGATTTTTCTTTCATCCTTCTATTACCTTTCCAATTGGTGTGTTTTTTACACTAAATGAGGGATTAAAAAAAGTTAATATCCCAATATTATTTTTCCCGAGCATGGTTAGTTTCTTCCTCCCTGGTTTCTGTTCTCTTGTAATTTTCACTGTTAGCTTCCTGTAAAGTCTCTGCTCCAAACTCCGACTGAAACCTTACCAACAAATTATTATTTAGGATATAATCAACTACTGGCCGTGGAACTAGATTTTTCCAATTATCTCCGCCTTTGGCCATCTCTACGCGAACTTCAGTCGCTCTGAGAATCAGCCAGCGTTCTCTGGGGATGCAGTACGCCGGATGAATTACTTGATAGGAGCTATCCAATAGACTTTTAACAAATGAATTGCCGCTGACAAAGTAATTTAGTGGTCCAAAGTTATCTACAACATACTGTTTCCACTTCTGCCCGTCGGCATACCGCGTATCATGAGCAAAATCAGGAACCGGAATAATTTCAAAATTATTAAACTTCGGTTTAAGATAAGCTCTAACCATAGCTTCGGTCTCCTCAGCAGTGAATGGATTCCTAAGATTATATTTATTTGAACTCCCAATTCCTATCTTGACTTTGCTGGCTTGTTCGCACAGCATATCTAAAGCTAAGACCGCACCATTGTGCAAAGGTTTAAACCGGCCGATAAATCCTACTGTACCTAAACGTTTAGAATCTAAATTTTTAACAGAAGTGGTCATTTGACATTCCCCTCCATTCTTAAATATTCGGCCAAGGAGCGCTCATGATCCGGAAAAGCAAATTTATTTTTTCCCAAAAGATTAATTACTTCCCCAAGAGTATAAACTCTCGCCCTTTTAGCATCCGAACCAGCTTTTAACATTCCCCTGCCAACAGCAGTATAAACATGAGTAGCAATGTGGGCTCGCTGATCACGATCAGGAGAAGAGTACACGCATAGTGGATGTTCCGGAGTTTCAATTCTTACTTCTAACCCCGTTTCTTCCCGCGCTTCTTTAACTGCATTCTGCTCATATGATAGGCCATAATCTGCAAATCCACCGGGTAAAGCTAGTCCCAGTGGAACATTACTACGTTCAATAAGAACTAAACCATAATTATATTTAATTATAATATCTACCGCTGAATAAGGGGTTTTTCCTAATCCAAATTTAGATGATGGATTCATGATTTAACCTCCTTAAATTCTGTTGGTCTTGCATCTTCCAAGTATATCTTCATACTCAATACTTCTTGACGCAGTTGATCATATCTCCGGCTGGTTTCCCAGGGGAGCATACTCTCTCTAAGATCATAACCGTAAGCAGTTTTGCTGGTAATAATAATTGGCGGAGATTGAACTCGTTTGAAAGTATTAGCTTGAACAGTAGATAGGAACCATTCCAGATCATTAATAAATTCAACCGGTTCATCTACTTTCCAGCGACGCATCAAAGCTAGACCATAATCTGCCTCCCGGCCTAAAGCAGCACCAACCTTATGATGCAATGTTCGATCCTTAAACCATTCAGTAAAATCTTCCAGAGAAGTTTTCTTATACTCCATAACCAAGCTTAATAAAGCATCATGATACCCAAATTTCATGGGATCTATTTGATCAGTCTCTAATTCTGCACTAGGTGGAGCCTGCCCTGCACTAAAACGGAACAAATCGTCCGGAAGCAATATTTCCGGGATGATTTCATCTCTAAAAATATGTTCATTTAAGTATTTGGCTGCTTCAAATATTTCCGCTTTGTTAAGATCAGCAATGGCCGCAATAGCCCCATTGACATCTCCATATAAAGTTGCGTAACCTAAAGCCACTTCCAATTTATTCCCATTATTGGTAAATAAGGCGCCATGTTTAGCCGCCAGATTAGACAGCACTGAAGTTCCCCTAATTTTGGCCGCTATGTTTCCCCGCTGTTTGCCATTAAAAATTTTTCCGGATATATTATATTCTGTAAGTAAGGCTTCATTTGCATCCGCCAATTCTCCAACCGGAATTTCTATATATCCTATCCCTAATTTTTGAGCAGTATAGACCGCTGAATTTTTTAGTTTATCCGAGTTAAATTGGGTAGGCATATTAATTCCTAAAACTTTATCCGCTCCAACTGCCAAAGTTAATAATGCCGCAGTCACACTGCTGTCCACCCCGCCGCTCATTCCCAAAATATATTTGGGCTGTTCTTTCCGGCCCAGTATATCCTTAACGTGCTGGATACCTTTAATGATGGTGGCAATTTTTTGGGCGATCCTAGGTTTTTCAGTTCTAGAAACCGGCCCTTTGGTTAAATCAACCTCTTCAACCACCAATAATTGCTCCTGATAAGCTTCTCTTGTTAGAACTACCGATTGGCCTTCGGTATTATAAACCGTTGATCCGCCATCAAAAGTAACTATATTTTTACCATTGTTCTGCACACCGACACAATTAACATAAAAGAAAGGAACAAAATCCTCACCCGAATTTTGTTTTAAAAATTCTATTCTCCTATCTCTAGCGCCATTTTTACCATAAGTCCACGGTGAAGCCGAGATATTTATTATTTTCTGTGCACCATTCTGAATCAACATTTTAGTTATGTCCTGTGCCTTTCCGCCTCGCCTATAATCCTCGCACCATAAATCCTCACAGATCTCAAAACCTATCGGCACCATCCGACCATCAACCTCAATTAAAAATGGTTGGGCTAGACTTTCCAAACTGGCTGCAAAATCTTTAGCGATATCCTCCAGTGCCAAAAAATATCGTTCATCATCAAAGAACCGATAGTTAGGCAGAAGACCTTTGGGCTGCACGCCAGCAGGAAGTAACCTAGTTGGGTTTATACGAGGAGCGGCTTGGCCATCCTGCACTACATAAACCGCATTATATTTACGGGAGCGTCCATCTTTGTTAGGGTGGAGATTATTATTACCAACTCGCCAATTGATTTCTGTATCTAGGAATACATTCCCATAGGCAATGGCAATACCTTTGCTAGCCTTGAGAATATCATCATTGAAAGACATCATGTTTTTGCAAAAGGAATCTTCGGTCCATTTATCGCCCACCAAATAACCGCTGATACACAGCTCCGGGAAGGCAATTAAATGAACCATTTTTTCTTTGGCCATATTAATCATCCGCAGCATGTTCTCTAAATTTTTTTTAGCTCTGCCAGGAATGACCTCCATCTGGGCCAAGGCAATCTTCATTTTGTTTCCTCCCTAGATTTTACTAATGCCCGATAGTCATCTTCCAGCATAGCGATACGGATAATATTGTGATATTTTCCTTGATGAAAGTATTCATCCTGCAATATGCCTTCAACTTTAAAACTACATTTATCAATGTACAGGTGCCTAGTTTTAGGATTGTCTTCCCAAACCATACCCCATACTTTATGCAGATTATAATGATTAAAAGCCAGCCCCAATACTTCATTTACTGCTGTTTCAGCATAGCCTTTATTCCAATTTTCCTTTGCACCAATTATTAATCCCAGCCTGCCAACCCGGCTTGGCCAGTGAATCTGGTGAATTCCTACATTCCCGACATAATCACCTTGTTCATTTTCTATCGCAAAAACTCTGTCGGTTTCGCTGGCTAGAGTTTTTTCCAGAAATTTCTTTTCTTCTTCTCGGGAAATTGGGATTTTAAAGTTAGCAAAATTGCCTACTACCTCTGGATCATTAACCCAGCGCATGATATTATCTAAATCGCTCATTTCTAATGATCTAAGCCGGACATTTGCCATTTTTATCTTCTTTCTACCTCGCCATTATATATTTAACGCCAATTTTATTAGTGTAAATAGTACACTAATATATAAATGTTATGAAAAAAATCCTAATTTAAGCTATTTCCAGAGCAGTTTTACACATACTCCGCCACCGCCGGAGACACTGTAAACTAATCAGCTGGTGGGTATTGCGGAGCCTAGCCGGCTTCTCACCCTCGCCTCATTATATTCGGCTCAGGTCGTTTCAATCAACTCGGTGAGACTCTTCCAATCGGCCATTACGCAATACCTGCCGATAAAGTTACAGTGTCCCGCCGGATAATATTTATATATCAAATTGCTTTAACACTAAATTAAAATTATGGCCAAAACAGAGGATGAGATCTTTAAATTTAAGCGCCCGGGTGTTGCCGTAGATGTAATTTTATTCACAATTAAAGATGGAGATCTCCAAGCCGGCTTAATTAAGAGAGAAGAACCGCCTTATTCCGGCAAATACGCCCTGCCAGGAAGATTTGTACGCTATGAAGAACAGATTGAGGAAACTGCCCGCCAGGCACTTAAGATCAAAGGCGGAATTGATCCTCACAGCGTTTTTCTGGAGCAGTTGTACACCTTTGGACAGAATCTGGAACGCGACACTCGAATTAGAACCATAAGCATAGTTTATTACGGATTAATTTCGGCTAACCAAATTTATTTTCAAAAAGGCAACAAATTTCAGTGGTTTTCAGTCTATAAACTTCCCCAGTTAGCTTTTGACCATAAAAATATTATAGATTATGCAGTAAATAGGTTGCGCAAAAAAGTCTGGGAAAGTGATTTCGCCTTCCAATTGATGGCCGAAGAATTTACTTTAACTGAATTGCAAAAATCATATGAAGTAATTCTAAATGACAAGCTGGATAAAAGAAATTTTAGAAAAAAAATACTGGAGATAAATATTCTCAAAGATCTGCATAAGAAAAAAATGGAAGGGGTGCATCGTCCCGCCAGTTTATACTCCTTTAAGAAAGCTAAGTAATTTCTCATCGAGCCTTTACCCCCGATGCTGGGTCATAGTTCTGGCCTTTTACGATTTCTCTATGTTAAGCTTATATTCTCCTCAAATATCCTTTCTTTATGCAACTTAATTTGAGTAGTTTTAAGAAAAAAATAACGACCGAAGCCCGCATTGATGATACGA
>DATDWB010000027.1:0-83317 GCA_035289845.1 Candidatus Nanoarchaeia archaeon
TTTTGAGCTAAAGCAATTTTTGAAGTTGAAACGCCATTCAAATATTGTTTAACTATCCAAACTCTTTTCTTAAAAGTTAGTTCATACATAGAGCCTCACCAAAGTGAGGCATTATAAGCGAACTAATAACGGGATAGTACAACCGTTTAAGTTAATAGAAAACCTTTTATAGTATAATTCTTTAATTACAAGTAGATTATATTTATATTTAAGTCTAATCACATTTAGTATGATGGTCCAAAAAAAAAGTGGTGAAAGTAAAGATTATTCAGACCAAACAGTCATAGTTATGTTAGTGGTAGTTGTGCTGGTAACTTTAGCCAGCATGGGGTTATATTTAAATCAATTAAACAAATCTAAATTAACTGGAATCAATCATAATTTAGAAGGACTAGGTGATAATTCGGGTCAGCTTTCATTAGAGATTATTAAGCCGCCAGAAATGGAAGAGGAAATAGATATAGTAGAAAATGAGGCTGTGGATAATGTAGAAGCGGGTTTAGGAAAATGAAAGATATTTCTAATAAGACCATCGTAGCCATGCTGGCCATGGCTGTGGTTATAACTGTACTGGGAACTTTCATAAGTATCAATAAGTTAAGTTTGACTAACGACCTAGGATTTTCCTTTCTAACCGGAGCAGCCACATCTTCCACCACCGGAGTAACCAACTTAACCATAACTTCCCAGACTTCGATCACTAACCAAGTGAACTCCATTGAATTTGGAAGCGGGTACGTCAATGCCAGTTGTACTGCTTGCGCGATGGATAGCAATGGAGTGCATAACCAGACCGCAAATTGTTGTATCAGTTTCTATAATGTCATCCAGGGATTTTTATTAGAAAATACTGGAAACATCAATATCTCAGTTAATTACACCTGCCTAGGAAATTGTTCTCCTAGAGAATTGCTGGGAGGAACTAATCCAACCTTTCAAATTAAAGCCACCAGTAATTTTGTAGCCAACCAAAGCCGTGAATTTAGCGCGGCCGATACGGCCGCCTCCTGTATGGCTTATAGTGGAGCGGTACTAGGAGGATGGAATATTACCAATGCCACGGTAGTCAATAATCCCGAAGCTAATTATACTACCGTAATAAGAACCGGAATGTGGCTCTGCGGCAATTTAACCCATTTTCCGTTAGATTTTAAAAACTCCCAAGACGCGGGAGTTATAGACATAAACCTGAGCATACCGGAAGATGCACCAGCCGGATATGGTGTTACTAATGTTACCTTTATATTTTGGGCTACTTCAGCCGGATAAGAAACAGATAGCTTAAAATAGATTTATAATATGCTTATTATTATGAAATATAAGGTCTTGTTGCTGCTATTTTTACTGATTTTAATCTTTCCAAAATTATCTTCCGCCCTAAGTGTGAGCGGAAATCTGTTAAGCCCAATTATTTATGAACCAAGAAAAGTTATCACTAACCATTATACAATTGGCGATACCTACCGGAAAGTTACTGCGACAGTAGGAGGAGACTTGGTGGAGTACATAAAAATTAGTGAAATAATAAACAATGAATTTGACCTGTCTATATCTTTCCCAGATAAGTATATTAGCCCCAAATCCTATTATTTTTCTTTGGTAGTCAGCGAAGAATTAGATTCATCTAAGGGAGGATTTAGTTCAACCACCGGAGTTAATAAGATAGTCCTAGTGGAAGTTTATTCTTTAGAAAAGGATATTTTAGCCCACTTAAGCGCCAGCAATGCTGATCGAGATAAACAAGTCAATTTAGTGGTAGGAGTAGAAAGCCGTACTTATTCAGACATAGATTCAGTTAGCGCCAGGATAGAAATATTAGATGCCGGGGGGAAAAGTTTAGGAAGTGTTTCCGCCCCTAGTAAACCCTTAAAGGCGTTGGATAGTTTAAGTTTAGAAGTCTCCTTCCCTACTTTGGGCCTAGAACCAGGGGATTATACTGCCGAAGCAACTATTAATTTTGATGGCCAAGAAAGGAAAGTAAGCCAGAATTTTAGAATTGGAAAAATGGATTTATTATTGAAAGAATATACTCCCGAACTGGAATTAGGGTTTTCTGAATTTAAGGCTGTAGTCACTAATGATTGGAGCAAGCCCTTGGAAGACGTTTATGCCAAATTATTTATTGAGGGAGAAGAGTTACTGCAGACCCCTTCCCTTAAATCTTTGGCACCGTGGACAGAAGGAGAATTAACTGGCATAGCCAAGATAAATTATTCCTTAGGCAATCACCCGGGAGTATTAGAGCTGTATTTTGCAGATAAAGTAAAATTTGAACCGATTAACATTAAAATAATTGAAAGAATTTCACCAGAGATTGTGCCTGAGAAATTGTCTACTCCAGTTATACAATTGGTAATAGTAGCCTTAGCAGCAATGATAGTTACTTTAATCATTGGCTGGTCGATAGTAAGAAAACGATATAAAAAAAATGAAACCGAGATTTAAACAACTGGCAGTTTACTTCTTCCTGATATTAATGGCGGCCATTATTATCTTAACGCTTATTACAAAACCCCGCTGTTCTAAGGTCGAGGTGTTAGAGTCATCAATCCAGATTGTGTATGGAGAAAAAAAATTTATTGGATTGAATGCTGATACCGATAATCTAAATTTTGGAGTGAGTTCTCCCGGATCAACCATAAAAAGAGTAGTTAAAATACAGAATTCCCTTGAGTCTAGAGTCTATGTAACTTCTAAAGGCCAATTAACTTCCTGGCTAGAAGTTAACCCTTACCAATTTGAACTGGAAGCTAATCTCCCCCAGGAGGTGGAATTTATCTTAAATTTACCCGAGAATTCACCCGAAGGCGAATTTGCAGGCAAGATTTATTTTTGTTTTGAGAGTTAGTTTAAATTGAAGCTAGATCGATAAATTATTAGAAACAATTAATAAATAAGGTTATAAAATAACCTCTTATGCAAAAGATAACCATCCTCAACACTCGAGAAATTAAAAAAATAAGAGAACTGTGCCTAGATTATTTTGGTTATTTCCCGGAGAAAGATTATGCTTATTTAAGCAACGAGAAAAATAAAATCTTCATAATCAACAAGGAAATTCAAAAAATAGAATTAAGCAAGCTGCGGATTGATAAAATAGGCCTTTACTTTGCCGAACTTAAGGACACCCAATTCCGCTTGAGCCAGGAAGGAGCCCAACTGTTGGCAATAGAAGCCCACCAGAACGGTCAGAAACTTAAGAACGTAATCGAACTGAATAAGGAAGAGGTAGAGCAATACTTCCGGGGAAATAATATCCCTAAAGATTTAGGGGAAAATAAGCTTGTTTTACTTAAATATAATCAAGATATCTGGGGTTGCACCAAGTATAAAGCGGGAATAATTATCAACTTCTTATCCAAAATACACCGGGGAAATGTGATTGCTTAAATAGCCAGCTAAAATAAGGCCCCGGTAGTGTTTCTACTTTAAAGTAGCAGTTTAGCGAAAGATTTATAAATAAGCCAAAAGATTATACTGTAAAACTTATTGAAGGTGTAATAAAATGAATTTCAAAGGATTAGGAAGTATGTTTTTGGTAGCCCTAGTTTTCCTAGGTTTATTCAGCGAAGTGGCCCAAGCTGCAATAGTAGATGAAGCCTACTTAACTGAGAAATTGGAAGAACTAGAACTAATTTACAGCGAATCATATGGTAAATATACCCAATTAAATGTGGAAGTTGCAGCTATCATAGCTCAAATTAAAACTGCTGAGGACGCAGTAGTAGTTCAAAATGAATTGGCTGCTTTGGAAGCTCAATTAAACAGTGCTTTAAGCAACGCTATACATTACCAATCGGGAGCATCTAAACTTGGTTTAACCAACTTAGTAGCTGATTATGCCCTGCTAATTGGAAGAATAGAGAATCTTAAAGTAGCAGTAGATGCTACCCAAGCCGATCTACAAGCTTTTGCTGACAGCCAGGATAATACTGATAACCCTGATGTGGGAGGGGATACCGAAGAATTGACCCCTGAAGAGCAAGAGTATGAACAATTACAGGAAGAGTTTGAAAATCTAGATGATGATTACCAAAATTACCGGAAAAAATATCGAGATGCGGTTCAAGATAAGGATTCCAGCTACATCAACAAGTATGAAAACAAATTGAAAGATCTACAAGATGATCTGGAAGATTTAGCGGATGACGTGGATAACTTAATCGACGATGCTAAAGATGCTGACAACGATGATCTGCAAGATAACTCCGAAGATTTGTTGGAAGACGTAGAAAACTTACAGGATAAAATTGACAACTTATTGGCAGAAGACGAAGACTCAATCTCTAAAGAAGACAGTTACGTTCCTGCTCCAGTAAAAAGTCAACCGGCTGAAGATACCACTGTAGTAATTGAACCATTCAAATTTGAGCAATTTCCAGCTAGTCAAGTAACTGCTGGATTAACCTGGTCTGAAATTAGGCCAATTGCTTGGATTGTAGGTGGAGTTGTTACCTTAGTGGCAATTCTTATCTTCTTGGTAGCTATGCTGCTTAGAAGATAATTTTTTTATCTTTTTTTAATTTTCATTTTTGAAAAATAATTTATTTTTAGGGATTCTAAGGGTATGGAATTTTGAATATTATATTTAGAAATCATAAAAATAAACAAAAATTAACTTAAAAAACAATAACAAATCATTTCAACACGTCTTCTATCGGTTTGCTTCCTTTAAACTTCTTGGCTACCTGCTTAGCTTCGGCTACCAAATCTACTCCCAAATCTTTAAGTTCTTTGATATGCATTTGCATCAATTGTTCTACTATCTGAAGTATCCGCATTAATTCTTCCCGTTCTTTGGTTAGAGTGGCTAAAGAACCTTTGTGAAAGCCAATTTTTTCCTTACTATCTTCGTTTTTGTTCATAGTAAGCACTAATTGGGTCTAATTTTATTAAGTTTTTGGTTAAATTAAGGTAATTGGGTTAAAAATACCCTTAAACATGCGGTTAAGGCTTGGGCCTAGTTATTAAAATAATACTTGTTGTGCCACCAAGCTGCTAGATGTAGACCGCAGCAATAAATAATAAAATTTAAAATCAACCTTATTATACCAAGGCTATGGGTGTATTTGATAAACTGGCTTTTTGGAAAAAAAAGGATGAACTTGATTTTGATGAACTGGCACGGAAAGAATATTCCCTGGATAGCACCCGAGGAAAAATACCTACTGATGATTTAGGATTAAATGAAAAATCCCTGTTTGAAACCGAATACCCAACTTCCTCTCCCTCGCCTTTTTCTGCTACCCCGCCATCTTTTCCTTCATTCCGGGAAAGCAGCAGTTCCAAGGATCTAGACTTAATCAACAGCAAATTGGATACCATTAAAGCCCTTCTGTCCTCTTTAGATCAACGGTTAAACAATTTAGAGAAACAATCTAAAACTGAACAAAAACCCCGGTTATGGTAACATGTCATCCTTAAGCCGGCCGGTAAAATTTTTTACTCTGATAACAATATCAATTGTATTGTTAGACCAATTGACCAAATACTTAGTTTTAACTTTAAAACCTAATCTTAATCTAGGCCTATTATCTATCCATTATATTACCAATACTGGAGCCGGGTTTGGAATATTGAAAGGCCAGACTTTGCTCTTAGCCTTAATTTCCTTAATTGCAGCCTTAACCCTGATTATAGGTTATAAGAAGATTGATACCCAAAAAATTCCCCAAATTTTATTTGCCCTATTCCTAGGCGGAGTAATCGGAAATATGATCGACCGAGTTTTCCGCCACCAAGTTATAGACTATTTGGATTTTCATTTTTGGCCGGCGTTTAACTTAGCTGATTCGGCTATAACTGCGGCAGTAGCAGGGTTGATTATTTATTATTGGAAGAAGTAGAAAAAATTAAGTTAAAGATAATAAACCGGATCCAACTCGAGGTTCATTATCTTCCACTACCCTTAACCCGCCTTTCTCTGGAACAGAAAAACCAATCGATTGGGCTTTGCTTAATAAATATTCTTTTACCGTACCTGAATTTATTCGGGCAGAATGGTAAGCCTCACCATAATTATTTACCTTAACCAATCGTTTTTCGATAGAATTTATCCCTATACTACCAATCAATCGGCATTCCTTTAAATCATAGGCTATCGACTGGACGGTTAATGGAACATTTTCCAGATAATCATCAATTGATTTGCCGAAAGGGGATAATTTCATTAAGTCAAATTATAATTCTTTCCGCCTAAGGATAGTACTTTTACTGAATTACAACTACCAACCAGAAATACCCCCATTCGCTTTTCTAATAATGGCAGATTGATTCCTTCAACTATAAAATCTAGATCTATTCCCTCTTTAATTGGTATACCATATAGTTCTTGGATTATTGACCTATATAAGTAACCACCCACCAACCAAATATTGCCCGAGGCATATTTTCGAACAAAACTTAGCCTATCCAGAAATGCCTTACTGGCTGAAAATTTCAATTCAGAAGGTAATACTGCTTGCAGTGATTCGAAAGTATCTGGAAACATCCTAATATTTAGTTGAAAAAAGAATATTTAAATTATATCAAACTAAAATCAAACTAAGGATCTAAGTGCTAAAAACCTACTGCACACAACTATGAGCTTTGAAACTTTTATCCCAAGCTTCTTTCTTGGTCTTGAACCAAACTCGGCGTTCCTTAGCAATTTTCTTAGCCCAATCACACTTTGGTTCGTGAAAGATATTACTTCGGGCGCTAGCTACATATTTTCCGGGAGAATGTTTACCCACAGAAGCGGAAGATTTAGTGTCAGATGATCTAGCTTCTTTGAAACTTTCCTTAGATTCAACAATCTCAACTTTAGGAACAATTTCTTCGGAATCTTCCATTTCTAATTCATCATCAACCTCATCTTCGTCGTCATCAATAATCTCAACCTTAGGTTCTTCATAATCACCAGAATTTTTGGAGTTTAAACCTGATTTGTCCTGAGGTGATTTTGAATCGTGATGGGAATCATCACAGCATCGCCTAGATTTACGGGGGAAACTAAAAATCCAACCCAATACCGCTAAGGCTACTAATACTGCATATAATTCCCCTTTCCAATGCCATAAAATTACCAAATTGATTAAGTATAGGGTAAACACCAAGAAAAAAAATACTGCTCCCCAGCGTCGATTGTAACCTACAAAACCAATCAGGGATAATAATAACAGTCCCAAAAAACCAGCTAATTCCAAACGGAAAAAGTTGCCGGAAGCATGAACAAATATTTTAGCCAAAGCAAATAATAATACTGCTAAAATAACAGTAATAATTAATAATTTACCTTTGCCTGGAGTCATAATCTCTCGAGATGGTAATTGCTTTTAAGTATTTCTAGAGTTAAACGTTTATTATATAAAATAATTATTGGATGTTAAAAACACTTTATAATTAATAGTTAATAAACTAATAATAAATAGATTGAAATAAGTTAAAATTCTTCGTCTATGCTTTTCAACAGGCCTTTTTTCTTTAAGAAATCTACTTCGGCCTTGCTGCGATATTTGTAAACTACATCCCCCTTATTGTCCCCGCCCAATTCCCAAGGTTCAATAATTACCACATCTTTTTCCCTAACCCACAAGGCTCTTCTTAATCTTCCGGGAATTCTACAGATACGTTCCTTTCCATCCAGGCAGAGAACTTTCATTCGGCTTCCGCCTAATCTAGTCTGTACTAAGCCGAGAACCTCTTTACCTTGAGGTATTCTTACTCTTATTACTGGGGTTTCTTCTTCTGGTTTACTCATTCAGAGCTTAAGAATGGGCCTGTTTATAAACGTTTGTGGGAATAGGGAATTTCTAGAAAATTATACTATTCAGAAAAACATATAAACACTCTATCTAACCAAAATTGATCTAAACAAAAAAAAGGGATAATGTGGCTAAAAGACTGGAATCTCCATCCTCCATTAATACTTTCAAGCAGTGTAGACGTAAGTATTATTATCAATACATTGAGAAACTGCCTACCGTCCCCAACGTCCACCAAGTAAGAGGGAATATTACTCATTCAGTATTGGAATTTTTTTTTGACATTGATATTTCTGAATTCAGTTTGGAAAATTATGCCTTGAAGTGCCGGGAAATCATTCAAAAATTATTCCTAAGCACTTGGAAAAATTATCAATCTAAATTAAACGAACTTAATTTAAACCAAGATATCAAACAATTTTATTTTGAAGAGACCATGCTGATGCTGATGAATTGGGTAAACCATTTTATTAACGATCTGAAAGATATTGCGGCCAAGAAAGGAATCTCGGTTCAAGAAGCGTTTAAGGAACTTACCCCCATTCGAGAACAAGAAATAAATTCTAAAGAGCATTACGTGCGGGGGTTCATTGATGCCATAAAACAGGTCAATGAAGAAATCCACATTATTGATTATAAAACTAATTCAACTTTCGAGTTCAAAGAAAGTTTCAAATTGCAGCTAGCTATTTATTCGCTGCTGTATTTAGAACTGCATGGACGCAAACCGGATAAGGTTGGAATTTTTTTCCTAAGGAGTAAATTAAAAATGATGAATGTGGATGAGGACTTATTGGAATTAGCCCGTAAGGAAATAGCTTTTATCCATGGACATACCCAAGAAAAGGAACAAATGGAGCATTACCCTAAAACTGTATCTGGGTTATGCAAATGGAAAAGTGGACAGTGTGATTTTTATGGAGTATGCAAACCACATGAAGCGCGCTGAAAAAAATAATGAATTAAGGTCAAGAGATTTAAGAGTTGAATAAATTGATCTTATCCGGCCTTATAACCCTACTGCCTGAACGCTCATCCGAATAATATCCTGATAAATTGCCACATTTTGCAGGACAAAAGTTTCTACCAAAGCGCCTACTACTAAGAAAACTAATCCAAATAATAACAGATACAAATTAAACCCAAAGACTTCAAAAAATCTTTCCGAAGCAAATTCCTCCAGCAATACATCTTTAGAAATTATGGAACCGGAAATTGCCGCCATAAAATAAGAGAGACCTTCTATAATCATATGAGGGAAAACAACCAGCATTATTACTGCAAACAGTAAAAAGTGGCTTTCCCCAGAGAATAGAGCAGCATTCTTGGCTGTAAACCCAAAAATAGTCCCCCATACTGAAGCGTTCCAAGTAATAAGGAATATAGCTCCATCACCGGATAGCAAAGCTAAAATAAAGCAGGCGATGAGGACAACAAAATTATTGCTTAACAAGTCTAAAAATAATCCTCCTCCGGCTGTAGCTTGGCCAGAAAATCCTTGCCCTAACCTTATCTCTAATTGTTCCCGGAATAAATTGTTAGTCTCCAAACTAGGCAGCAAAATTGTTCCTATCGAATATACCAGCAATATTCCCAAAAACAAGAAGACATAAATTTTTACAATATCTAAGTCGTCTCTCCACAAATTTAAGAGAGATACTTTTTTTTCTATACTCTCCCGCCGCTCTTCAATGGAAAATATTTTGTACAGTTCCGGCAGCAACAGCATGGAAGTAAAAGCTACGGCAACTAAAGCCGGATCGCCGGGAAATAAAACATAGGAAATCAGTATTCCAACAATAGTATAAATAACCCCTAGGAGAAAAGCGTATCGACCCTTCTGCTCCAGCCAGTCTTCAGGAAAAATATGTTCTAATACCATTGCTGCCTCTTTTAAGCATTCTTAATAGTTTTTGGTTTATATAGTTTGCTGTTGATCTGGTCTGGATTGTTAGCCTGAAATCTACATTTTGACACAATATTTTTAAATAGAAAGCTTCTTTTGAAGTTATATATAGAGTTAAGGGGGGATAAAATAAAATGGTTGCTACTTGGTTAATTATAGTAATAGTAGTCTCGGTATTGGCAGTTATATATATTTATAACGCACTGATAAAGCTTAGGGTTAGGGTTAAAAATGCCTGGTCCCAAATTGATGTCCAGTTGAAAAGAAGGTATGATTTGATACCTAACTTGATTGATGCTGTTAAAGGCTACATGAAGCATGAGAAGGGAGTGCTGGAAGAAGTTACCAAAGCTAGGACTTCGCTGATGAACGGCCCTGCCGAAAAGAGAGCTAAAGCCTCAAATCAGATTACAGAAGCCCTGAAATCAATTTTTGCGGTAGCGGAAAATTATCCTCAGCTTAAAGCTAACGAGAATTTTAAACAATTGCAGGAAGAATTGTCTGGTACCGAGAGCAAGATAGCTTACGCCCGGCAATTTTATAATGATAGTGTAATGAGTTATAATGAGTCCCTGCAAGTATTCCCTAAAAACTTGATGGCTAAATTATTTAACTTCAAATCAGAACACTTCTTTGCTACCAATGAAAAGGAGAAGAAGAATGTGGAAGTTAATTTTTAATTTTTTTAAAGTTTGTTTGCAGGTGAATTTATTAAAATGAATTTTTATACTGAAATAGCTGCTAATAAGCGAAAATCCTACCTGTTAATAATTTTATTTTTTGGATTGGTAGTGTTCCTAGGCTATGTTATCGGCTATTTTTACGGAAGCCAATATTTTGGGTTAGGATTAGCGATAGTTATCGGCCTGGTTTACTTCTTAATTAGTTATTACGGCGGGGCTAATATGATCCTAACCATGACTAAAGCAAAAGAAGCAGCCAAGCCAAAATATACTAATCTTATCAACACCGTAGAGGGCCTGTCCATAGCGGCCGGAGTCTCCATGCCTAAAGTTTATGTGATTGAAGATTCAGCTTTAAACGCTTTTGCCACCGGTAGAGATCCTAAACATGCCGCAGTTACCGTAACTACCGGGTTATTAGATAAATTAAACAAGCTAGAATTAGAAGGAGTTCTGGCTCATGAACTGTCCCACATTAAAAACTATGATATCCGAGTCATGATGCTGGCGGCCGTAATGGTTGGGTTGACAGTGTTATTATCCGATTTCATGCTGCGCAGCTTTTTATGGGGAGGTGGAGACCGTAAGAAGGAAGGCGGGCAGCTAACAGTAATATTCATAATTTTAGGCCTGGGCCTAGCTATACTTTCACCTTTGATTGGAGAATTAATCAAATTAGCTATTTCCCGAAAAAGAGAGTATTTAGCTGATGCTTCCGGAGCAATGTTAACCCGTTATCCTAAAGGTTTGGCCGATGCCCTGCGCAAAATAAAAGAGGATCCTGATCCGTTGGTGGATCATGCTAATAAAGCTACAGCCCATTTATTTATATCCAGTCCTTTCCGCAAAGAGAAAGGTTCAGTAATTAAGAATTTGTTTTCCACCCACCCACCCATTGAGGATCGAATAAAAAGATTGGAAGAACTTTGATCAAGCAGAGCCCAGAAATATAATTTCAGTGAGAATTTAGAAGATTTTAGGAGATAGATGTTAACTAGATTGATTAATCCCATCTAAATAGGTTAAAAATGTCTCTGAAGAAAAAGGAAAAAGGCGCCGATTGGTTTACTGTAGAAGTTGATTCAAAGGGAATCCTAACCCATTATCCTAAAGATGCCCTCCACGGATTAAAATCTATCCGGCTGCAGGTAGATTACGAGCCGGAAGCCTTGTACCTTCAGCTAACACAGGGGAAAAAACTTCTTAGCTCAGCAGTAGTGGATGGATCTTTCTACGAAAACTTTGCCGAACAATTACGTAAGGGGGCAGTATTAGAATTGCAAACTTCAATCGTTCAGGAGACAGAAAATGATCCGCCCATTCCTCGGCTGAAGATAAATTCTTTAAGAATTAACACCGATAAGCAATGGTATCTAACCCACCGCACTGCTTATACCTTAGAAGATTTAACCGAGATTAAAAGAGAAATAAGACGGCGGGATGCTTATTATGATTCCTTAGCAGTTAGAGATAAAAAAAAGCAGATTAAAATTCTTCAAAGAACGGAAAATGATCTTGATTTAGAAGATAAAATATCAGGTAAATTGGTTGAAGAACGTGGAGAGGAAGTGGAAGATGAAGATTTTAAAGAAAATGATTCTTCCACTGCCGAGGATTACATTGGGGCATTTACTTACCCAGAAATTAAACGAATTTCGCGGCAGCTGGGAATTAGACGACCCAGATCGCCTGCCTCACCGCCCAGTCAAGGTGGGGGAAAAATGAAAAGCAATTCTGATCCACTCCAAATTGATTCTTACAGCTTAATTGAACAAGACCTGTCAAAATCCAAAATACTCTCCAAAGAATCTGAAATTCAACTTTGTAAAAAAATAGAATCAGCCAAAAATTTAATCCAAAAATTAGGTTCAGAATTACCAATAACCCTAGCGATGTATTTCCCAAGTGAAATGCCTAAGGCCCTATCCAAATCATTAGAGTTATTGCATCAATGGAAAATTAATTATAATAATACTAATAATGGTAATGGTATACTGGAGGAATATTTTAATTTTAAACCGTTTGATTGCGACCCTGAAAAAATTACCCAAACCGAAATGGAATTAGAATCCATTATTAAATCCTGGAAGAAGTTAGGACTGCTGGGATCGCCAATATTAGATGAAGTTTTTAAAAATACAGATCCTGAAAATGTATCTTTTTTCTCAGAAAAATATATTAGACCTTTAGGTTCGCTAAGAGCATTAGCTAAGATACCTTTTAATTCCCAAGTTAAAAAAGAATTAATCCGCTGGGCGGTGGAAAGAGGATTACAGGACTATTTGCATAAGAAATCACCCGAAGAATCTACTTATTACAGAAAACAAGGCAATGGCTTTAGATTAAACAGCAGCTATTTTATATCTAAATATATAGAGGGTGAAGTAAATTATAATCAGTTAGTGGGAGAATTTGCCAAAGCAAATATGCGGTTAGTTAGATCTTATGTTAACCGGTTTAGTGGTTATTGCTCGGGAGCAATTGCCCTTACCGATCTTTTCCAGGAAGGCAACCTGGGTCTGCTTAGAGCCATCAAAAAGTTTGACTGGCGGAAAGGTCATAAGTTTTCAACTTATGCTACTTGGTGGATCTACCAAGGAATTAGCAAGTATGCCAAAGATAACAACAGCTCAATTAGAATTCCCTTGCATCTCCAAGATAAAATTCATAACATCAAAAAATATTATTCTAATTTTACTCAACTATATGACCGGGAGCCTACCGCAGAAGAATTAGATCTTGAATTTCCTCCCGGCCAGCAGGGAAAGAAGTCGGGAAGTGATATTCTAAAAGAAGCCCGTTCAGCAAAAGTTTATTCTCTTAATTCAAACATCAATACCGAAGATGACAGTGAAAAATTCAAGTTAGACAAATATATAGATGGAAATGAAGAAAACTTGGTTGGGTTCATGGCAGTTGAAAAACAGTCTGAAACACAAGTTTATGACCAAGAACTGTTAGAAAAAAATAATAGGATTATTAGCGAGGTTTTGGGTAAACGAGAAGCAGAGATAATCCGTAAACGGTTTGGGTTGTATCCCTACCAAAAGATTTATACTTTAGAAGCTATCGGAAATACTTTTGGTCTAACCCGAGAACGGATTAGGCAGCTTGAACAAATATCTATGTTAAGGTTGAAGGAAAAAATCATAAAATAAGAAACTTAAATTTCCAACAATACCTTTTTAAAACAGCTTAATTTTCAGTTAATTATACCCGGCGAAGCACTTCCCTTGGGATGATCATGACCTTGGGCGTTATCCGCTGGGTTCATTTAATATTGCATTTATCAATACTAATTAAATATGACTAAAAGATATACTTATTCACTTGCCAGGAATGGAAAAAATGTGTTTCTTTACGCCTTAGAGCCAATAGATTTTAACCGGTCAGAAAATGAAGACTTAATCCACACAGCCACACAAAGAATAGTAGACTTAAAAGGCAAAGTCCCCCCTGGCGCTCGTACCGAATCTTACTTTTCAAATTTCCAAGAACGAAATCTGCTCGTAGGATCTTATGCTACCAGCGTGGCTTGGGAAATTACCCGCCTGAAAAATAGGTTTGAAAATCAAAAATTTGAAATGGTGCAGATAGATCGAGCAGTACTTAAAGAATTGTATGGTCGTTTAGAAAGACAACGAGCACCAATAATTCCTTGCACTCAAACTCCTGAATTCCCAGTAGAATATAAACTGGTATTGGAAGAGTTGATGAGTAGATAGTTTAAACTTACTAAATCCCAAAACCCTTTTCAAAATTGTCTTTCTTTTCCCCCAACGCAGTTGGACTTCCTCCCCCGTGCCAAGTCAAACGCGGACGCATTTGCACCGGAAAAATTCGTTCGTTGGTATCATCAAAAATTACAGCTGAACCAGTAGCTGGAGGCAGATGATCTATTTCGTCTTCCAAACCTCCCCGCATGTAACTTTGAGTCAACTGACCTAAAGCTTCCACATCCATCCGAGCCGTAAGACGATGAGCAATGACCGTATCGGATTGAGTCATGACATCGGTATGAATTTTTCCCGGCTGCTGGGAAGCTAAAACTAATGATATGCCCGGCTGACGTCCTTCCCGTAAAATAGTTATCAAGGGATCAGTAGCCGCAGTTTTCCCCTCTTTGGGTAAAAGTTCATGGGCTTCATCGATAGCCAGCCAGACTAAAGGTTCTTCCAACTTTTCGGCTTCAGTTTTAGTAAAATAATGCATGGATTGGTCCACGTTTCTAAACTCTTCATTCTTGCGCGCCAGCATCCGCTGGTTGAACAAGTTCCGGCTGATTAAACCTACCACCAACGATTTTATTTCCCACCCGGAAGACATAGTAGCATATGGACTTAAATCCAAAACCGTAACCTGACCAGGTGAAGCTAAATCTTTTAACGACGTTCCCTGCTCGGAAAAAATTTGCCAGCCTCGAGCTTTTTCAAATTCGTTGATGACAATATTCTTGACCACCAGACTGCTTTCTTTATCGTGCTTGATTCGATCAATTAAAACTTCGATAGAATAACTTCGGCCTTCCTGACTAAGCTGCTGGACTACTTTAGTTATCAACACCCCTTCAGCCGTATTTAAATCAATTCCAAAGGAATTGCCCCAATCCTTAGGATCAACATCCAGCGGCCGAATAGAGAATGGAAAATCGGTAGGAATGCCCTCGTTTTTATAACGATAATAGAAACCAGTAGGGGTATATATTTTTACATCCAAACCTTTAGGCTCGATGTTCCAGGCCTTTAATAACTCTGCATCCTGCAAATTGGGATATTTCATAGTCCAATAAATTCCCATCGTGTCCAATAAGATTATGGAAACGTTCTGTTTAATTTCCCGCGGCAAGTCAGCTAAGCCTTCCGCAATCAAGCCCAGAGTATAACTTTTTCCGGACCCCCTTTTACCAACAATAAAAATAACATGCGAACCGGAAATATCTAAATAAACCGGATTGGATAAGGAAGTTGTCTGCCCCATTTTGACATATTGTTTGCCCAGTAAAATAGTCCCCAGCCGGCCTAATTTCTCAATATCCTTCTTAGAACGGCCAATAATTACATCAAACACCATTTAAGGGGTTATTAGTTGAAAGGATAAAAAGGTTATGCCATTGTTGTATTTACTTTAAGAGGACAATTTACAGAAAACATTATAAAGTAGTTTTCAGCATTAATTGGATGCAAAGACTAACGCTGGATTTAAGCCAGGCTGATGGGTATTCGGCTACCTTAGATGAAGTAATGAAAACATTTTTATTAGCTCACGGATTACTTAAAGAAGAATTTCTGTACACAGCAGTTGACGGTGATAGATCGGATCGGGTGGCAGCAACGGGCACTTATAGAAAAAATGAGGAGATCTTCGCCTTTAGGCTAGATGAATTACAATGGTATTCCGATTTTGATACCGATGAATGTATCAATAATTATTTAGAAGGTTACTCAACCCCGGCGATTGTAGTTTATAAAAAGTCTCATTTTGAAGAATCAGAGTATGGCCCTTATCTATACCAATTTAAACACCCAGATAAAAAAACTGATGCTTTGGAAGCAATAGTGTTGGTAACAAATTATTAGTGTTGTTCTTATTATTAAGTGACTAATAATCAGAAGATTTATAAAGTGAAGATGATTTTGCAAACAAATGAGTAAAAAAATACCTACGGAAATATTAGAACAAAAGCTGGATAAATTTATTGCTGCCAATTTAGAGCAGGCTGTTTTAGATCAAGCCGGAGCTGAAGAAGCGCAGACTGAGCTCAGTGATCGGTATGACGTTAAAGTAGGAGAAGTTAGACAGAGATTGATAGATTTAGGAGTTAGCGAAAGTATAGTAGATGAAGTGATAATCGGCCACTTGGTAAAAGAAGCTAAACCCGTTTCCGAAATGGCAGCGTATGCAGCAGAGATTACCCAAAATTTTCGGGCAGCAGCTGAAAATTTAGAAAATAGGTTCCAGGCCACGCATCGAGCTTTCCAGTTGACAGGAATTAAAGAATTAAATATCAAAGACCAATCCATCTCCAAAGAATTCGCGCCAAATATTCTTAGGTTTAATGAAATTATGCAATCCCATAATCAAAATCCAAATGTCCAACTCTATCTGTGGTCTTCTAGCAAAAAAGATGTTACTATATTAAGATATTTTGTTGAAAGGGAACCTATTTTTTCTGTCAAAGTAACTGAAATGGTTAAAGAGCCTAGATCTTTTGGGTCATTTTTTAGGAAAAAAACATCCTTGCCTCCGAAAGTGCAGGATTATAAAGTGCATGATTATAGAATTTTTCCCATTGATGGTTTTATACACAGATATCCAAATTCTACTACATTTTTAAGAGAGGTACTTGAATTTAGGGTGGATCATAATAATTATTCTGCAGCTGGAGCAGCAGCAGAAGCTGCCCAACGAATTCCTTATCTAGTTGCCGGAGCATTGAAACTAAAAAAATTATATCTTGATTCTTTTGGTCTGCATAAGACCCCGGATACCAACTAGTAGTTTATTATAGAGAAGTTTGAAAAAAAGTAATTTTGGTAAATATATTGTTTGTTTAAAGTCAAAATTACGACTATTTCAAACTTCTCTTTAGAACTTTGCTAATAAATCATCTAATTTTGCAAAGTTCTCTATAAATAAATTGTTTAAAATATAATTAAAAAAGTAATTTTAAAAAAAATCTTACAACTGATCATCCGTCATTACTTTAACTTGTCTGGAATCCCGCACAGTGGAATTGGTGGCCAAAAGAAATTTAACTCCAATCTTTTCCGCCAAGTTGACTAAATCCTGATCGGCAGTGCCATCGATAGCTAAAGCATAAACTCCGCCGTTAAGACTCTTGATGGTCGAAACCAACTCGCTTAAAGGAACTTTGCCTAGGACGTTTAATTTTTGATCAAAGATACAGGCGCCTCTAGTTCCAAACAAATCTTCCATGGTTTGTTTTAAGATTTTCTTTTCATCGTCAGAAATTACTGAATTTTTGCCACTGACACCATTTCCATTACTGGGACGAGGATTTTTCAACAACTTAGATGGTTGCTGGTGGGAAGGCTGCAATCGGCCAAATCCATTGGTTGGTTTGGAGTAATCTTTCTTGAAATTAGGCCGGCTGTTCTGAGTTTGTTCTGAAGGAGGAATCTTCAACGAACCTGTATCGTCTACTCCTAACTCTAATTTGGCCTGCTCGGAAGTTATTTTGCCGCGTAAAGATTTATGAATTTCTTTTTTGGTTAATTCTTCTACTTCCTTCCCATCAGGAGCCTTACACACAGAATCAATATCAGCTACACTTAGCAATTCCCGGATAATTAAATCTCCACCCCGATCCCCATCTACAAACACGGTAGCTGATTTCTTTCGAGTCAACTCCTTAAGAGTTCTAGGGCAGGATGTTCCGTTCATGGCGATAGCGTTCTTAAACCCATGTTTCAAAAGAGTCAATACGTCGGCTCTTCCTTCAACGATGATGATCTCTTCCGACTCATTGATAGCTGGACCGGCAGCTAATTTTTCCGGCCCATAATCTACCACTTCCATCATCCGTACGGATTGAGCTACTTCATCAGCTAACTCCTGCGAGTCAGGCAGAGTACTTTCAGTCAAAGTTTTAAGCAGCTCTTTTGCTCTAGCAATTACAAATTCCCGCTTAGTTATTCTTACGTCTTCTATACCCTGAACTTGAACTTTAGCATTACAGGGGCCAATGCGTTGGATAATCTCTAAAGAAGCACCTACAATAGCAGTTTCAGTCTTGTCTAAAGAACTAGGAATGATAATTTCCCCGGAAGTTTTACCAGACATGGTATTGATGTTAACTTCAATCCGGCCGATTCTTCCACTTCGCTGCAATTCACGCAGTTCTAAATCATTGCCTAGCAATCCTTCGGTTTGACCAAATATTGCTCCGATGACATCGGGGCGGTCAACGACCCCTTCGATGGTAATTGTTGAATTGATGATATACTTAGCCGCAACTGGGCTTATTTTTGCCATTTTAAATTCCTCCGTTTTAAAGAAAGAGTCAAATCACTAATTTCACTTAAACTTCTACCCTAAGCTAAACTGCTGGTTAAACTTTTTACTTAGCATCTCTTTTGATTGGTACCGGTGAGGTACTCTAAATGAATCGTGAAACTGCTCTTTCGGTTTAAATCTATGATTATGAAGCCCGTACTACTAACCCCCACGGTCAAAGCTTGGTACGCAAAAATCGAAGATTTTTGGCATCCTTTTCAGGACTTGGCCGTAAGCTCACGCAGGTACTCTCGCGACGGGCTAATTTAAAAATTTGAACTTCTAGTATATAAAGTATTCGGTCTAAAATTCTGGTTTGAAGATTTAAGCTAAAAAAAAATAAACCCAGCAGGCTCTTGCGAACCCGCCAGGGATACCCTTCCGGCCGAAGCCTTCTAGGAGACAGGAAGATTACTCCTCCTGCCTAAAAAGAGGTGGTTTTGAGGTTTAAGTTTAAAAAATGAGGTTGATTTATAAACCTTTTGTAATTTTTGTTACTTATAAGTGGTTTGATAAACTATTTAAATGATTAGCTTTCCGAACCTATATGTCCCTAGATAAAGTATTGGATGAGAAGGAAATATATTGTATCGGAATTTATTGGACAGATGACGAATGGAATAAAAGGAAAGAAATAGTCTGGCCGCTGATTAGAGAAGAAGCCGATTTATGCGCCTATGCTGGGATTTATTTTCTGGACGATCGTTACCAAGAATTAAAAGATGAACTTGAACAAAGAGTATTGAGCTCCCCCGATAGTTCTTATATTGCTATCCTTAGATGGAATGACAACCGGATTGGGCCAGTATTACAACAGGCAGCGGATGCAGTTTCAAAATCACCCCGCCACAGTTATCTGGCGGGAATAAAATTGAGCGAAGTACGGTTCAATGAAATTGGTTATCTAATCTGCAGGGGTGTTCTTGAGAGCAAGGTGTATACTAATATTGTATTAGAAGTTAATCCTGAAACTTGGGAAAGCTGCAGAAAAGAGACTCTACTCCGAATAGAACTGGAATTAGAAGAAATAAGGAAAAGCACCCAATCAGAACAGGAAAGAGAAAGAATAAAGAAAGGCGGACGAGTATCGGTAGCAGCGAATGATAAAGCCAAATTATCATTAAGCAAAGAAGGTAATTCTATAATCGAAACTCCCTCTTCGCCAAATCGATGGTATCAGAAATTATGGCCTAATAAATCTTAAGAGAAGTTTGCATAATTAAATTATTTATCCGCAAACTTCTAAAGAGAATTTGAAATAAACGTAATTTTGGTATTAAACAACGATATATTTGCCAAAATTACTATTTTTCAAACTTCTCTTAACAAGTTATTTATAACCCTCTTCTTTTATTCCCTCATGGTCACTCTAACTTACCAGGAACGCTTCAAAACCATTAAAGGAGTGTTTGATGAATTTACCAACCGCACTTTGTTTATTTTACAAAAAAAAGGCTGTTTTGATAAATTGGTAAGCCCGATAGCCATAGGAAAAGAAAGCAACGTTTTCTTAGCCAGCCGAAACGACAGCCAGGTAATTGTTAAAATCTACCGCATTCAAAACGCTAACTTCAGCAAGATGTTTAGTTATATCAAAAAAGATCCCCGTTATGGATTTCTTAAAAATCAGCGCCGGCAAGTTATATTGTCTTGGGCCCAGCGGGAATATAAGAATTTGCTGAAAGCTAACCAGCTTAAGATAAACATTCCAAAAGTTATCGGCTGGAAGAATCATATTTTAGTTGAAGAAATGGTGGGAGATGCTAACCCGGCACTTAGACTTAAAGATTCCCCTCCTAAAAATCCTTTAGCTATGTTTAAGGAGATAGTAACAGGAATAAGAACCTTATATAAAGGAGGGCTTATTCATGGAGATTTGTCTCCCTTTAACATTCTTAATTTCCAAGAAAAACCCTATTTTATTGATTTTTCTCAAGCTACGATCACTAAAACGCCTAATTCAGAAGAATTGCTGCAGCGGGATGTTAAGATTATCTGTAATTTTTTTAATAAAATGAATATTAGCGCCAATTTTAAGCAAACGTTTTTAAAAGTGACTAAGTAATTACTTAATATGAAGAATAGCCTGGAGAAGACAAGTAAACCACCTAAAGATAGTTCTAATTATAACAATATGGATTCGTTTGCCTATGAATTAAAAATACCTTTGGAAAGAGTAGCGGTTCTTATTGGAAAAGAGGGGGAGACTAAGAATAAAATAGAGGAGATGACCCAGAGCAGGCTGAATATATCCCCCGAAGGTGATGTGGCTATTTCCGGAGAGGATGGATTTATGCTGTATACCACTAAAGAAATAGTCCTGGCTATTGCTAGAGGTTTTAACCCCAATACCGCTTTGATGCTGCTAAAAACGGATTATGCTTTAGAGATTATCAATCTGCGAGATATTGCTGGAAAGAGCAAGAATACTTTAGAAAGATTAAAAGGCCGAATCATAGGCAAAGGCGGCAAGGCTAGGGAAGAAATAGAACGGCTGACTTCCACCAAAATATCAGTATATGGTAAAACAGTGGGCATAATTGGGGAAGCGGGAGAAGTTACCCTAGCTAGAGAAGCGGCAGCTATGCTGCTGCAAGGATCAATGCATAAAACTGTATTCCAGTTTTTAGAACGGAAGAAAAAACAAGCTTTATTTGGATAAACCCTAGTTTAGAAAAATATTTATATTTTGCAATCTTTCTGAGAATAATTACTTGAAATATATGGAAAGGGAATCAAAAAAAGATTGGAAGCGTATTTTGGCGTTTATAGGAGTAATTGTTAGTATAATAATGTTGGCTATAATTTCCTTCAGCAGCCACAGTTCTAATTCCATTACGGGAGCTGCTACGGCAGGATTTAGTTATTCCACTTTTTCCTCCGGCATAATTACAGTGTTATCAATAATTGGATTAATTATTTCGATAGTTTCCTTAAATAGATTAAATAAGTGAGATTTTAGGGGGTCTGTCCAGAATGGAATGTATTTGTATACTGGAGCACGGCGCGATTATAAATTTCCTTCGTAAATTTATGCGCCTCTTTTGGCGCCAGTATACAAAATGGCGTTATTCTGGACAGACCAATTTTAGGGTAAATATTAAATTTTTTTCAAATCTTTTCTTATTTTATAAGCCTTTTCGGCATCGTCTATAATAGAAGTATCAACTTCCTGAATAAACATTTCTTCCTGATTATGATTTAATTTTTTAAACACACCTTTAAACGGCCCCGTGATCTGGGAATGCCCCGTTAAGGTCCATTTTTTATTTTTAAATTTAAATTTCCCAGCGGCATTACAAAAAACATGGATAATCTCATTTTCACAAGCCCGGCTCAAACAACACGAATCAATAAATATTTCTTCAGCTTGAGGATTATGATGCAGGCCTCGGGAGGAAGCATCTTGGTTGCTCCAAAAAGAGGAACAAATTATTATTTTAGCTCCTTTTTTAACCATCAAACGATAAACTTCCGGAAAGGCCAAATCCCAGCAGATGGTCAGCCCAATTTTACCCCATTTAGTATTAAATACTTCTACCTCTGATCCGGAAGTTAAGTAAGGGCGTTCGGGATGCCATAAATTGATTTTGTGATATTTTCCTTTTACTTTTCCTTTAGAATCAATGTAATAAACTGTATTAAAAATTTTGGTTTTATACTGAGTCTGCATAGAACCGGTAACAATATCCAACTTATATTTCCGGGCTAAGACCTGAAATTTCTGCCTTAATTCGCCGTGTTTATCCTGGAAATTCCAAGAAAAGATATATTCAGGGAAAACAATAAGATCTGCTTTCCGAGTTGCTTTTTGAAGATAAGATTCTATTTTCTCAAATCTGTTCTCAACACTAGAATCATCTAAAGATAACTGCACCACCGCTATCTTAAATTTCATAAGATAACAGTTCAAATCAAATATTATTAAACCTTCTTACTACTTGATAGTTCAAAATAAAAGCAATGTCACTTCACTGAAGCTGCTCCAGACCATCCAGACCAAAATTTATATAAATGAAACTATTTCTCAAATAAACATGACTCAAAAGACGGCCGAGGAATTAGCTAAAAAGCAGCGAGAGATTTCTATCGCTGAATTCTTTGAAAAAAACCGGCATTTGCTGGGTTTTGACAATCCCCGAAGAGCTTTATTAACCGCAATCAAGGAAGCAGTAGACAATGCCTTAGATGCCTGTGAAGAAGCCCGAATTCTGCCGGAAATTAATGTTGAAATAATCCAATTGGAAGAAACTAGGTTTAGGATGGTAGTGGAAGATAACGGACCAGGGATAATAAAAAAACAAATCCCCCGAATTTTTGCCAAATTGCTGTACGGTTCAAAATTCCACAAATTATCGGCTACTCGGGGACAGCAAGGAATAGGAATTTCAGCCGCAGTGTTATACGGCCAGTTGACCACTGGAAAACCAGCCACTATAATTTCCAAAACTGAAGTCAATAAAAAAGCCCAGCTGGTTAAATTAAAAATTAATACTCAAATTAATGAACCACAAATAATCGAAGAAACAGAAATAGATTGGGAAAACAAAGATCATGGAACCAAAATTGAAATTGATTTTGAAGGCAGTTATAACAAAGGCCGACAATCAGTAGATGAATACCTTAAAGAAACGGCCATTGTAAACCCGCATTGTACCATCATTTTTACCAATCCGGAAGCCAACCAAATTATTTTTCCCCGGGCCAGCCCAAATCTTCCTCCTGAGCCTAAAGAAATTAAGCCTCACCCTTATGGAATAGAATTGGGAAGGTTGATCAAGATGTTAGAACTAACTGAAGCCAAGACCTTGCAGCAATTTCTAACAGATGAATTTGTACGAGTTGGACCAGGAACCGCTAAACAAATTTGTGAAAATTCAGCTCTGCTGCCTCGAACTAACCCTAAACAGATCAGCCGGGACATGGCGGAAAATTTACATAAGGGAATTAACAAAACCAAAATTATTGCCCCGCCGACGGATTGCATCTCTCCCATCGGAGATGATTTGCTGGAAAGGGGATTGAGAAAAGAAATTAACGCTGAATTTTACTGCGCAGTAACTCGGCCGGCAGCAGTTTACCGGGGAAACCCCTTTGTAATTGAAGCAGCTCTAGCTTTCGGAGGAGAACAGGAAGCAGATAAGTCCATCCGGGTAATGCGTTTTGCTAACCGAGTTCCGTTATTATACCAACAAGGAGCCTGTGGGATTACTAAAGCCATTCAAGATACAGCCTGGAGATCGTATGGACTGCAGCAAAGTAAAAATTCCTTGCCAGTTGGCCCGTGCACTATTTTAGTTCACATGACTTCAGTTTGGGTTCCGTTTACTTCTGAATCTAAGGAAGCTTTAGCCCATTACCCAGAAATAATTAAAGAAATACGGCTAGCTTTGCAGGAGTGCGGGCGGAAACTAGGGTCATTTGTCAATAAAAAAAGACGAATCCGAGATGAAGCTAAAAAAAGAGGTTATATTGAGAAATATATATCCCACGTAGCCGATGCCTTAGGTGAACTTATTGGCTTAAGTGAAGCTGATAAGAAAAAAACCGAAGATGATTTATATAAAATACTGGAATCTACCCGAGGTCAATTAGAAGAGATTAAAGTTGACAATCCTGAATATGATGCCGAAATGGCCAAAATAGGCCGGGAAGAAGAAGAATTTGAACCAGAAAAAATTGAGTCCACCAGAAAAGCAAAAAAAGGAAAGCAAACTAAATTAGTAGATGAGGATCAATATTCAGAAGAGGAGCAGGAATAAATTAACTAAAATGGCAGAGTCAAAAAAAGTAGAGAAAGAAAATAAAGTTGTAATTAAGATTGTGGATATAGCGAAAGATATTTACACCAAAATTAGGAAATTGAAACGGCCGGAATTAGATATGCCTATTCGCTCACTAACCAATGTGTCCTACAATGAAAAAGATGGATTTTTCGAAGTATTAGGAAACAAAAAAACTAGGACATTATCTGCTTCCACCATTAAAACATTTGCGCAGACTTTACGCATGATGAGTTTATCTAGGGATCTCATTAAAACAAATGACATTGCCACCAAGAGGGAGGCCTACTATGTAAGTAAAAACTGGGGGGAAGCTAGATTCAACGAGCAGCCGGAGTCAGATACCGTAATGGATGACATTGAAGCAATGATGGGAGTCAACCGGGAACAGATTGGATTTATTCCCGAAGAAAAAGGCGGAGCAGTGGCGGGGGAGATGATAGTTATCGACAAAGATCCGGATACTAACAAAGATTTAGAAATTGATTGCACCAAGTTTGGATCGGGGGCCTATTCCATCCCTAGCTCAGTTGAACATTTGAAATTTAAGACTAAAGCCAAGTTTATATTAGCTATTGAAACCAGCGGTATGTTTGAACGCTTGAATAAACATAAATATTGGAAGAAAGCTAATTGCATCTTGATTTCCATGGGTGGAGTTCCCACTCGAGCTTGCCGGAGATTTATCAGAAAATTAGCAGATGAACAAAATATACCAGTGCATGTATTTACTGACGGCGATTTTTATGGATATTTTAATATTTATCGAACTTTGAAAGTTGGATCGGGAAATGCGGCGCACATCAATGAGTTTTTCTGCGTGCCTCAAGCTCAGTTCATAGGAATAACCCCTCAAGATATAATAGATTATAAGCTGCCAACTCATCCTTTGAAAGAAGTTGATATTAAACGCGCCCGGGATGCCTTAAAAAACGATCCTTTTGTACAGCATTACAAAGAATGGCAGAAAGCGGCTGAGCAGCAGATGAAAATGAAAGCCCGTGCGGAGCAGCAGGCGTTAGCCAAGCACGGATTAAATTTTGTGATTGACAAATATTTGCCAGATAAGATCAAGGATAAGAGAACGTGGCTGCCTTGAGTTAAGGGTGTAGGAAATCATTGGTAAAGCTGGTTTTAATTTAGTTCTTTAAAAAATATTCCCTAAATTTTATAAACTATTAAGGTACTTTCCTACTATGAAACTAAAAACAATCCTATTCTTGATCCTACTGATCGGTGGAGGATACTTGTTATTTAAAGGAAATTTATTAGGAGGAAATTCTATGACCACAGCAACATTTGAAACATCATTAGGTACGTTCAAGATAGAGCTTTTTACTGAGGAGATGCCACTAACGACCAAAAATTTTATTGATTTGGCTGAAAAAGGATTTTACAACGGGCAGCGCTTCCATCGAGTGATTGAAAATTTCATGATACAAGGCGGCGATCCGCTAACCAAAAATGAATCTATGCAGCAATTCTGGGGTACTGGCGGGCCAGGATACAAGATTGAGGATGAATTTTCCGATGAATTTAGCAATCTTCGAGGAACCTTGGCCATGGCCAATAGCGGCCCAAATACTGGAGGCAGTCAATTCTTTATTAATGTGGCAGATAATATTTACCTGGACAGCAAGCACCCGGTATTTGGAAAAGTTGTTGAGGGTATGGAAATAGTGGAGGCTATCAGTAAAGTAGAGGCTGATGAACAAGATCGGCCAATAGAGGAAGTAGTTGTGGAAATAGTTAAGATAGGATAAGTTTAATTTTCTTATCAGAAATATTTAAAAGTTAGGTGAATAATAGAACCACGATGGGTCCGTAGCCTAGCCTGGATAGGGCGACAGCCTTCTAAGCTGTAGATCGGGGGTTCGAATCGGCCTAATAACCACGAAAGTCCCCTCGGACCCATTTTTATTTGATCTTTCCTTTCATTCGGAAACTTTTTAAAGCAGATAGGTTTCGATCACTACTATGCGCCCGTCGCCAAGCGGCTAAGGCAATCGCCTGCAGATCGGCTAGTATCAGCCTTTATCGGCCATAACTAGGAGACAGCGATTATACGAGGGTTCGAGCTGTGCTTAGTACACGAAATTCCCTCCGGGCGCTTTATTTTCTTAATTACCTTAAAGTAAATAAATTTTATAATAATTTTTCCACTTCTTCTAATAAATGCCATCACTTAGAGAATCGGTAGTTAGAGAATATAAACAAGCTTACTTGGAAGCTCAACAGGAACTAGAAAAAATAATTGGTCCCTTAAATCTTGAGGAATATGATTACTTTTTAGAACAGCAATCAGAATTGTCTAAACCGTTAACCCCTTCTAGTTCGGAAGATATTGAAGAAAAGGCTTCAATTGCGGACGTTATTTATTTGGGTGATATTTATGGGTTGAGAGGTATGAAGCTAAATTATATTAATTTAGTGGAATATTTTAGGAATTATGACCGGCCAACTATTCTAGCGGTAGATTATTATAGTAAAGATGACCAGAAAGGTATCGATAAATACCTATCCGGAAAAATTCCTTTAGAAAAACTTAGAACTTCTGCCACTAAAAAAAGCTGCTTCTCAATTGAAAGTTGGGAAAAAATAATGGAATATGCCAAAACTAAGGGCTGTTTTGTAATGGCTTTAGGTGTTGAATCTAATATCTTAGAGCAGAAAGATGAATTTATGGCCACAGAAATTAATTCAATCTTAACTGAATTTGAAAACCCGCAAGTATTTGTCCTTACTGGGAACCATCATCTCTCTAAAAATCATTTGCCGAAAAAACTGGAACTTAAATTGGGATACCAACCTAGGGAGGTAGTTATTTTCCAGGGGGAAGAAAAAATATATTGGGAATTGATGGACCAAGGATTAGAAAATTCAGTTTCCGTAGTTAAAATAGACGAGTCAACTTATGCTTTAAATAATGTTCCCCCCCTTCTTAAAATGAACTCTTTCCTAAATTTTGAAGAGTTTGAATCCGGGGAAATTTCCAGCTCGGAAATAGTGGAATTGTATATCAATTCATTGCGCGAAGTTCTTCGGAAAGGTATAGGATTAGATGAAGATTACCAGGGATCTATTTCGGTAATAACTACTAAAAAAGACCTAGAAGAAAAATTACAGTTTCTGGGGAAAAAGATAAATCCAGAATTGCAAGTTAAATTATTAGAACGGGCAGATAAAGGAATAAGTTTTTTTCATACTGATCCTAGATTTATATATTTGGCCGATTTAGAAACCAAATTTATTGCAGAAGAATTGGGGCACAGCCTTACTATATCAGCCCAGAAACTTGATTCGGAAGATAAAAAATTTGGGGTAGAACATTTCTTCATGAAAGTTTTAGATGAAGCTTTGGCTTACGTAGTGACAAAAACCCTCTGTCAAGAACATTCGGTGGCCCCCATACCCAGTTCTATGGAACCAAAGATTTATGAAAATCTAGTCAAAGGGATAAACCTGATACCTTACTTGGAAAAGATTGAGAACCTATATCCTAAGGATCTGGAAGCCGTTAAGCAAATGTTTGTCCCAGAAGAAATAGAGTTTCATATTGCCACCCATTACTTAGGGCATTCGTTAGGAGAGAGTTGGTATAATTTGATTTTAGGAGATAATATCCCCTTAAAAGAAGGGTTAGATCTTTTCAAAAGAGAATTTATTACAACCTCAACCTGCTTTGAAGAATATATCAGATTAGTGGAAAAAGTTAGAAGTTAAGAGAGGGGATTTTGTTTAGATAAGCTTTTAATAAACCAGTACAAGGCATATAAAGATAATCCAAAGGGAATATAGCCCAAATAACCCAATAAGGGCATTTCAAATATTTTAATAAAATCTAAATAGGGAATAGTATAATACCACTTTACTGGAGCCCAGAAGTTCCATAATTCCCATAACCACCCACAAACTAAAGTACCTAGCATTAATGATAATAATAAAGAATATTTCCCCCTAGAGAGCTGATTAAGCAGAGAAGGAGATTTAGTTAGATAATTTATGGGATCCAATAATAAGAATAAACTTATCCACACTAAAGGAAAAGTTTGATCAGGAAATATAAATGGCAAGACCAAGGCAATTATCCCCAACAAAATTATACCTGACAATATACCATAAGTTAGTTTTAATCTTTTGTTCCAAGAAGAAAAAATGTTAAAAGACAACAATAGATCGCTGGTCACAATCACCGCTGGCAGGACCGTAGAAAAAGATAGAGTGTACAGGATCCATTCGGGTCTACCAACACCCACATAGTACCAATTATTAACATAGATATTTAATAGTTCATAAAACCACCAAATGGCAGCAGAAATAACAAACATCCAACCAAAAGTTTGGGGATCAGAAACAAATCTTGATTTTTGGGTACGATAATATACCCAGGCATCAATTATTAAAATATAACCAAACCATGAAAGAATAAAGGCCAAATAAGTTGAAAAAGGTTCAAGATGGTAGAAAGTTAAGAATTGCCCCAGCAAAAGCAATATCAGTCCCATGACCAAATGTAACTTCAACATCTAGGTTTAGATATTAGGGAGATATATAAATTTTCACAAACAATTAAAAATAAAAACATCTTAATACCAACATGCCCAAAAAATCTATATCTTCCTTAGAATTAGCCGCTTTAGTTAATGAATTAGGATTTCTAAGGAAAGGAAAAATTTCTCAGATATACCACCAAGGAAAGGGAGAATTGGTCCTTCAGCTGCACGCCCCTGGACAGGGAAAGAAATTGCTTAAAGTATTTCCCGGGAAATTTATGTGCCTAATTCCAGATAAAGCTGATTCCCCACTGCGGCCATCCGGATTCTGCATGCAGCTAAGGAAATATATTGATAATGCGTTCATCAAAGATATTTATCAATTGGATTCGGAAAGAATTGTTATCTTTGAATTAGAAAAAAGTCAAAAATTTTTCCTAGTAATTGAATTTTATTCCAAGGGAAATCTTATCTTAACTGATAATAACTTGGAGATTATTGCTACTCTAAACCGGCAGATTTGGAAAGACCGAGTAATAAAAGCTAACGAGAAATATGAGCTGCCAAAATCCAAGGTAAACTGGAAAAAACTAACCGAGAAAGAATTACAGTCAGTTTTTAAAACTAGCCAATCCAAGAACCTAGCCCAGTGTTTAGCTGCCGAAGTAGGTTTAGGCGGATTGTATGCCGAAGAAGTTAGTTTACGAACCAAAATCGATAAAAATAAATTGCCTGCTGAATTAAATTTAGAAGAGATTGAAATAATTTTAAAAGGAATACAACATATTGTTAAGACCCTGGATAAACCTAGAGGATATATCTACGAAGAAGAGATAACCCCTCTGCCATTGATAGGAAAAAAAGAATTAAAAGTTACTTCGACCTATAATGAAGCCATAAATACTATTAAGTTAAATGAAGTTGTTTCTCCTTATGACCAACAGATAAAGAAACTTAAAAGAACTCTAGCCCTGCAGGAAGAGGCAATTGCCAGATTAGATGATAAAATAAAAATTAATACCCATAAGGGAGAATTAATTTACGAAAAATATGCTCCGCTTCAAAAATTATTAGAAATTGTTAAACAACTGCGCCGGATTAAAAATTGGGAGGAAGTAGCTTCCGAACTGAAGAAAGAAAAGAAGATAAGAACAATAGATTTAAAAAATAAAAAAGTAGCAATTGAACTGTAATTTCCCTGTGTTATCCCGAAAATTTCTTAAATAACCTAATACCTTAATTTAAAGTGATAAAAAACACCTTCATTTTATTAGCTAAAATTGGAACAAAGAAAGAACAAACTTTATGGAGCCAAGGAATCACTGATTGGGATAAATTTCTTAAGACTAAATACATTAAGGGATGGCCTAAAAAACAGTACTATGACCACCGGATAATCCAGGCTCAGCAAGAATTAAGTAAAGGAAATTCGGAGTATTTCAGTAATAAAATGCCTTCAAAAGAAAAATGGAGATTGTATGATCATTTTAAGGATGAAGCGGGATATTTAGATCTAGAGATCGATTCTTACGGCCGGATAATTGTGATAGGATTATCAAATTATTATAATACCAATTTTCTTGTCCGAGGAGTAAATTTAGATAAGGAAAATTTACAAAAAGAACTAGACAAATACAAAATAATTGTCACTTTCAATGGTTCAGCTTTTGATCTGCCAAGAATAAAGAATCAATTGGGAGTAGAAGTTAAAGTCCCGCATATTGACCTTAAGCCATTATGTATAAATTTAGGATTAAAAGGAGGATTGAAAGAAATTGAAAAGCAGTTGAATCTTCGGCGTCCAGAGCATTTGAATGGAAATCCGGTAGAGTTATGGAAAGCTTTTCAGGCCTCTACCGACCGGGAATATTTGGAACTGTTATTAGATTATAACCGCGAAGACTGCGAGAATTTGAAAGGAGTTATGGAATATGTATATAGGGAGATGAAAGGCATAGTGGAAAAACTATATAAACCCATAAGACTGCATTAAGGTATGCCGATCACTCCTTGGGAAGTTTCTGAAAAAATTGATTATAATCGCTTAATAGAACAATTTGGATTGCAGCGGTTTAAATCCCTGCCTAGTCAATTTAAGGATAATGTACTGTTTAGGAGAGAGATAATATTTGCCCACCGGGATTTCAACCAAATTTTAGACTCTATTCAGAAGAAAAAACCTTTTGCCATGATGACCGGATTGATGCCTTCAGGCAAGTTTCATTTTGGTCATAAGATGGTAGCGGATCAAGTTATATTCTATCAAAACCTGGGAGCTAAAATTTATCTCAATGTAGCGGATGTAGAAGCTTACAATTCCCGCAATCCAAACCTGAAAGAACTGCGTGAAACAGCTATCAAAGAATATTTGACCAACTACTTAGCCCTAGGATTAGACTTAAAAAAATGTGATTTTTATTTTCAATCTTCCAGATCTAAGGATGGACAAAAATCAAATGCTTACTATAGCTTAGCTAACTTTCTAGCTAGGCATGTAACTGCCAATGAATTTAAAGCTATATATGGAGAAATTCCTCCCGGAAAAATGGTTTCTGCCTTACTGCAGGCGGCAGATATGCTTCATCCCCAGCTGAAAGAGTTTAGTCCCAAACCCATTCCGGTAGTGGTTCCTGTAGGAGCAGATCAAGATCCCCATCTGCGTTTAGCTCGGGATTTGTCCAAGCGAATAAAAGAATTTAATTTTATTCAATTAAGTTCTACCTATCACCAATTCATGCCGGGATTAAAAGGGGGAAAAATGTCTTCCTCCGATCCATTATCCTACCTATCCTTAACTGAAAGCGCTGAAGAAGTAGAACTAAAAATTAAAAAACATGCTTTCTCCGGCGGCCAACCTACTCTAGAAGAACATCGAAAGAAAGGCGGTGATCCAGAAGTTGACGTGCCGTTTCAGATGCTGAAGTTTGGATTGGAACCAGATGATAAAAAATTAAAACAAATTGAAATTGATTACCGCAGCGGGAAATTGCTAACTGGTGAAATTAAAAAGATTTTAATAGATAAATTAGTTACCTTCCTTAAACAACATCAGCGTAAAAGAAAGCTGGCCGAAAAAACTGCGGAGAAGTATGTAGTTTAAAAAAGGTTTAAAGAAGTGTAAAATTAAATATAGTCTAAAGAGGGAAAAAATGAAGAAAAATTACGGATATACCCCAAAAATAGGGTTGATAATAACATTCTTAATTGTTATATTAACCTTAACCGCCTGTCAAAAACAGATTCCACCAACGGTAGATGTTGCAGCCGAGTCGCCTGTAGATATAGAATCGAAAATTATAACAGCTGAACCAGAAGAAATAGAATCGGCAATAGAGTTAGAAAAAACAGAACCTAAAACAACCCAATTACAACTTTTTGACCCTACTATTACTTATACCGGAGCCTATAATGGGCCTCTTTACGCTACTTCAGAGCAGGTGGGATCGGCATCCATGAATTCTTTTTTTAAAAACCTAGATCGAAACGGAATTAATTATTTTATAGGTTTCTTTGGCATTTCTGGAGAACCTAGTCCTGAAACTCTTACTAGTGACCAAGGATTGGGGGAAGTAATTGATGCGGTACAAAAACATCCTTACCGAGTTATTCCATTTTTTAACCCCGGAATTGGAGGGGAAGAAATAGAGCAAAAAGGATATCTCAAAACTGATTTAATTAACTGGTACAAAAGCACACTATCTGCTTCTCAAAAGATAGTTGGAAAAAATTTTATTAAAGGAATCGGAGAAATTGAAACTCAAGAATGGAGTGCTAGACACAATGATCCCAAAATAATTGAGCTCGTTCAATGGGCTAATAACCAGGCAATTAATTTCATGTTCCACCCAGTAGCTAGCAAATTTGGAGATGTTGAAAAAATAATTGAAGCTTACCCTAATACCATTTTCTTAATACATATGTATAGAGAAGATCTAGAAAAAAGTAAGAGCGAACTTATTAGAGTATTAAAAGAGCATAATAATCTTTATTTTAGCATAGATGCTGCCCACATAATCCATATTGAGGGAGATGCCATTTATGATTTAGACAGCAGTGATAAAGAATCATCGATTAAAAAATTTGTGTCTTATTATGATTCCAAAGAAAATACCTTAATTAATAATGCCATTAAAGCTTATAAGCCCTTAGTTGATGCCGCTCCGGATAAAGTCATGTGGGGTACAGAGATAGGCCCAGAGTATGCTTTTGACCCGCAAGTATTTGACCGAGCAATTAAAGCTTCAAGGATGGTCATTGCCGGGTTTAATAAAGAACACCAAGAGGCAGTGGGATATAAAAATGCGCTGAGAGTATTTGGTGAAGGAGTAGCAGTTGAGTCAAGCATTAAAATTATCAATACTGGATCATGGCCGGATTGTAGCAATACTCAGATGAGTGATTGTGATGGATCCTGTGAAATTCCGGATTCGGATATATTAACGACTGAGCAAGAAGCTTGCTTCCATAGTTGTCTTAATGAGAAGAAATGTACAGAGGTAGTTGAACAGGATATTGGTTAAACCACTTCCAAATACTATTTACCAATCATTGGATATATTTGTGGACATACCACACCAATAGAAGATTTTTTAAATAATAAAAAAATCCTTACCTTATGCCTAAAAAAGTAAAATCACGGAAATCAGAAAAAAGCAAACCTGAAGTCAAGCCTTCTCGCCATTGGCAGGTTGTACCCTTGAAAAGCAGTTTCATGGTTACAGCGATAGTTGGGTTTATTATCAGCGCGTTTTTGATAGATGATTTTAATTATAGATTGGCGTTTATGATTGTGTTCGGGTTAATGTTCATTGCTTCGTTTATAAGTTTAGAGAAAGCTCCAGTAATGGAATAAATCAATTCTTGGCCGAGGCTATCCCACCGCTCCCTGTGGTCGCTACGCAGCAAGCTGCGGGGTATTAGACCCACAACGGGAATAAAAGTATAGGTGCTCAACGGATATAGCAACCCGATAACCAAAAATCTTTTAAAAGGGGGAGATATCTTTTATTAAAATTATATTCAAGGATGGAAAAAATGGTTGCAAAATTTAAAATGCTGTTGGCTGCCACAAGTGTCGCTGTTTCTTTAAGTGCATGTCCAAAAAACAATACTGAAAGTGAAACAACAACTATCGAGAGTGTTTTAAAGACCGAAAATCCTTTAGAAGTCACAATTTATCCCGTTAACGGAAATGACCTATACTCACCGAACCCAGTTATTAAAGTGTGGGGTTACAGTGTTCGTTCTCAGAGAGGTACTAACTTTGGAATTGGTTATGATTCCCTGCCAGAATTAGTAGAGAATTTAAAAGAAAGTTTATCAACACTTCAGCAACCAACGGGAATGATTCTTCATACTTTCGGGCTAGGTTCAGATCATGTGGACGCCATCGTAAAGGGGATGGAAGTCGCTAAAGTTGCTTATGATGGAAGGGAACAAAAAATAAATGGGTACTTTTAAGGTAGTTAAGGTTTCAAATCAAACTTTTCCTTAGCTTTGCTTTCTTTCCAGAATACTTCATGCGAGGCCCGTTTCTCAAACAAAGCTATTGCCAAATTAGCCACATTTTCATCAGTATTTAGGCCCCGTTTAATAGCTAATATTTTAGCTTCCTGAAGACATTCATCCAAAATTAAAAAGTTTATTTTTTTACATTCTTCCGCTGCCTGCAGCTCTTCTTCAGATGTTAGAAATATCTCTTCCCACACTGGATAATTACTGCCCGGTATAGTCCGAGGGAAAGTTTTGGAAAAAACCATTTTTTAAGCCTAACTATAAGAATATTTATAAATTTGTATAGTACAATATCATTATGCCTTCCTTCTGGAAACACGTAAATACAGTAATTGCTGAATCTAAAATAGTTATTGAAGTGCTGGATGCCAGGATGATTGAAGATACTCGAAATATAGAAATAGAGCGAAAAATTGCCCAGGCAGGGAAAATATTGTTATTTGTAATCAATAAAAGTGACTTAGCTGACAAAAATAAGCTGCAGCAAGTAAAAAAAAAATTAAATCCGGCGGTGTTTATTTCCAGCACCCAAAAGTTAGGCACAACCATTCTAAAGAAGAAAATATTGGAATTATGCAAGGGAGAAAAGGTGATAGTGGGAGTAGTGGGTTACCCAAATGTAGGTAAATCTTCACTAATAAATGCTTTATCCGGCCGGGGAGCCGCACGAACTTCCTCGGAAAGCGGATATACTAAAGGATTGCAGAAGATTAAAGTGGATAATAAAATAACTGTCCTAGATACCCCGGGAGTATTTCCCTACAAAGAAAAAGATGTGATTAAACATGGCAAGACGGGAGCAATTGATTATTCTAAAATAAAAGATCCAGAATTGGCCGCCTTAAAATTAATTGAAGGAGAAAAAGAACTAATTAAGAGGCATTATAAGGTAGAAGGGGACAACCCAGAAGACATTTTAGCTAACATTGCCAAAAAAATTAACCGGCTAACCAAAGGCGGGGAGCCAAATTTAGATTCGGCCGCCCGATGGGTACTCAAAGGGTGGCAAACAGGAAAAATTTAAAAATTCAAATTATTATCCAGCTTATGAGGTGAATGTTATGAATTTATTTAAACAAAAATATAATGACCAATTATATTTCTTGTTCCGGATTGTAGTGGGATTAATGTTTCTAGGCCACGGCGGACAAAAATTGTTTGGTTGGATGGGAGGCAATGGAGTAGAATTGATGAGTTTGATGGGATTAGCCGGAGTAATTGAATTGGTAGGCGGGATACTTATAACCCTAGGTGTGTTTACCCGACTAGTAGCGGCCATAGCCGCAGTAGAAATGTTAGTAGCATTCTTTAAAATGCACGTATCCCAAGGCTGGAACCCGCTTATGAACGGAGGGGAACTAGCTTTGCTATACTTTGCTGCTTTCCTGGTAATGGTGGCCTGGGGCAACGGAAAATTGAGTTTAGAAAAGAAATTATTCAAAAAAGAACGATTTTGAATAATTTCTTTTTATTTATTTTTTATTATATTCTGCAGTAAATAATTTAACTAATTTTTCGGCGGTTTTTGGACCTATCCCCTCCAATTCCTGCAGCTGTTGAGGGTTAGAATTGACTAAATTTTTAATAGTTTGCAGCTGTTCTAATATTTTTTTAGCTCCAGATAAACCTATTCCCGGCAAGGAAGAGATAAAATATTCCTGCTGCTCACTGATAGTAGAAGGTTTTTGATTAGGGAGAGATAAACCAGAATCCTTGCCCTGTTCCCGCTTAGCCATTATAGCTAATAACAGGGCCGTATCCTGAGGATTTTTAGTGTAGAGGATAGGAATGTTAAAATCTAAAGTTATTGAAGCCAGCATACCCCTAATGGCATTAGGGTGAATTTTTCTTACCCCATAAATGTCCTCCTCTCCTTCGATGATCAAGATTGATTTAGGAAAATTAGCACGCAGCTCTTTCATCTGATCTAATAATCGGCCATCGATTATGGAAGCTACAAAATCCGGAATCTTTTTAAGTTCCACCCCTACCTGTCCGGAAAGAATATAATCAGCCGAATTTAATTGAGCGGTTTTAACGGCAACATTAAGTTCTATTAACTCTTTAACTACCTTATTATCTTTCTCCCGATGATCAGCTAAAATAGAGATAACCGAAGAAGTGTTATTAACAAAACTGTTCAAATTAGTATTACCAATGGGTTTAGTTTCAAAATCTTTAATTAAAGAAAAACTCCGCTTCAACTGCTCTAAATTACGATACATCCGTTTTTCTTTATGCACGGAACTCCATCTATAAGCTTCATCCCGGGTGCCTTCGGTAACTAAAATAGTTACTTCGCCCTGCTCTAATCTGCCCGTCCGTCCTCGGCGTTGAATAGAACGTACTGCGCTGGGGATGGGTTCATAAAAAATTACTTTATCCACTTTAGGGATATCCAAGCCTTCTTCGGCCACTGAAGTAGCAATTAATACGGAAAATTGTCCCTGCCGGAAATTATCAAGAACTTCCTTCTGCTGTTTCTGAGTGAAACCTAGCCCTTTTTTCTTAGCTTGGCCAACAAAGATATGGTTTTTTACCCGGAGGTTATTAATCTCTGTGACAATCTCTTCAGCAGTGTCGCGGAATTGGGTAAAAATTATTATTTTGGCAGCTTGATTTTTAGTTAAAACTTCTTGCACCAATTCTTTAAGTTTAGCTTGTTTGGGGTGCTGAACGTGTTGATTCAGCAGTTGGTTGGTTAAGTGGACAGATTCCTTAAACAGTTCATCCAATACTAAATTCTTAACAGCCTTCACTTTAGAACTTACGGCTTGAGATTGAAGTTTATCAAAATATTCAGTTAACGGCTTTATCCCCTGTGATTCCAATAATTCTAAGGCATGCTCCACTTTCAAGGCTTCAGCTAATAAAGAAATTGATCTCAGAGCTTCAAAATTTAACTCCCCGCTGGAAATTTCTTTCTGCAATTCCAACTGCAATCCCAACATTTGGCTTTTATTTAGATCACTGCTGTGGCTGCAGCCAAGCTGTTTAATTTCAATTAACTTGTTAGCTATACAGGTTTTAAGTTTAGTTCGGATAGATTTGAATTCTTCCGGAAAGGGAACTTTAACCCATTTTAATTTAACGGTCTGCAAATAAGGTTTAACGTCCGGATCCGATTCAGTTCTTACCTCAACCTTATCAATCTTTAAATTGGCACAAACTTCCTTAATTTTTTCCAAATCACTGCCAGGAGAAGCTGTTAGAGCTAGAATTCGTCCATAGTTAGATTGTTTATCATACTGTTCAGCAATCCATACATAAGCATATTCTCCGGTGGCGTGATGACACTCATCAAAGATTAGCAGGGATACTTCCGCCAACCTTATTCGCTGGTTAATAATGTCGTTTTCTAATCCCTGAGGAGTGGAAATAATTATTTGAGCCGATTTCCACATTTCCGCCCGGGTATCGGGCCGCACATTCCCAGTGAAGAGGACCACCTTGTCTGGATCTATAGCCAGATGTTTTTGGAATGACTGGACATGCTGCTCGCAGAGAGGTTTAGTTGGAGCTAACATCAAAATCTTAGAATTAGGATAATTGTTCATTCTCTGAGCGGCCAATAAAAAAGCGCAGGCGGTCTTCCCTAGACCTGTAGGAAGAACAACCAGAGTGTTATGTTTTACGCTGGTGTAGAGAATAGTTTGTTGATATAATCTAGGAGTGAAATCCTTGAGCATAGTGGGTTGGAAGGAGGTTAGTTTATATAGATTATGGGCAGATGACTAGTGTGGGGAGTGGCAATTAAAGTTATTATCGAGGCTTTAAAGCGTGTTTAGAAAGAAACCCTAAGATCTTTTGACTGACTAATTCCGGATTCTGAATATTTACCCCATGTTTACCTTCCGGTATAACTACTATTTCAGCATCTCGGATAAGTTTATGCATTTCAATTGAATCGGCCTGGGGTAAAATTTTATCTTTTTCGCCTTCAATAATGAGAACTGGAGATTTTATTTTAGGCAATATTTTTTTAAGGTCAAAATTAAGCATGGATTCTAAACAAGCAAACACTGACTTTAAGGGGGTATTATGTAAACCATGGTAAAAAATAGAATAATCAGAAGAATCACGGTATTTACTCAAATCTATATCTTTTAAATGATTAAAATGCCGTTTATTGATGTGTTCATTTTTTAGAATAAAATCTAAAACCTGCTTCACAAACGGCAGAAGAATTTTTATTTTTTTATGCTGAAATACATTTCTATAAGTCGTACCGCATAAAATAAAACTTTCAATGTTCTTATAATTTTGAAATAAGTGGTAATACATCAAAGAAATTGCCCCGCCCATACTATGCCCAATTAGGACTACCCTCTTTATTTTTTCTTTCTCTAAGACAGTATGGATATCTTTGGCAAAACATTCCAATAAATATTTATCCTTTTCCTCCGGTTTATCTGACTGCCCATGGCCCCTTAAATCTAAGGTTAAGGTAGAATACCCCTTCTTTTGAAAGAAGGCTATTTCTTTCTTCCAAGTGGTCCAGTCGGCAGCCCAACCATGGATAAATACCAAAAATAAGCTGCCTTTGCGCTTAACCTTATAACTTATCCTGATGCCATCGAAGGATTTGATTATCAAGAATATTGATAAGGGAAGCTAGTTATATAAAGGTTTGGAGAGTTAGTAGGTTTAAGTTAGTTAAAAAAAATAACTATCAATTGTTGAATTTAGCTGCGATGGTTTGAGTTGCAACTTTAAACTGATTAGCGTTTAAGTAATACAGACTTAATACTACAATAGTAATAGATTTAACCTAAACATTTTTAAATATACTCCCTTTTTACCCTAAACATGATCAATACAAAATTAGAATCCCTGGTAATTGACTTATCCTGCCAGATAAAAAAAGATCCATTAGAACAGGCACAAGAAACACTTAGGCTTACCAAATATGTCACTAGTGAGATTATAAGTGCAACTGCCAAAGTTACATCAATCACTAGACTAAAGGGTCATCCAGCTACGATAAAAGGCTTAAAAATGACCGGTGGGAGTGTTATTGAGAATTATGAAATTATTTATGATTCTTATGGAGAACGTCATACTGCTACTTATTCTAAAAAAGAGTTTTATGATTTATAGAATTATTTTGAATGTTTTTTGAAATAATTTATAGAGAAGTTTGCGGATAAATAATTTAATTATGCAAACTTCTCTATAGAACAATCCACTTCTTTTCTTCTATCTTTGTTCTAATGTCGGAATTCAACATAGGATCATATTGAGATAATTTTTCATCAATACAAGCAGACAGTTCACGATTTTCACGTTGCGCTTGTCGTGCTCCAAAAACAGCAGCGAAGGCAGCTACAGCATCTTTAGTCCGATCCATTAAAGAAGGAAATTTCTCATAAAAAAATTTCCTAACTTCTAAAGAAGTATATTCTGGACGGATGACCGCCATCGCCAACCAAAAGGAACTTTTAACTGATTTAGTCGCTTCAGAAAAATTCTTCCAGGATTGATTCTGTTTAGCCGTATCACAATATTCATTATAACCGCACCAATAAATAGGACGATTAAGAACAATGTCTGAAACTAGCCACGGTTCGTTGATCAATTCTAAATGATTTTGAGAATAAAGATAGTTTAATTCGTCCAAGAACTTTAGACATTGTTTTAGTCCTTTCTCTCGCGCTCTTCGTTCTAGTTCGGGATAAACTGTGCCTAAAACATCTAACATTAGGCCAGTCCAATCATGATTTGGGCCGCCGGTATAAGCTTCATAAGACTTATTGTTGTTAATGCACCGCGCCCGGTCAATAAACTGAGGTAATTTAGTAATTGCTTCTTCTGGCTGTTCTAACATCAATTGTTGATATTCAGCAGCAATCTTCCCGGCTTGCTGATACATAGTACCAAGTTGAGCAGCTAATTTGCCCACCATTCTCTCGCGGAAGGGTTTTTCAAAATCTAATAGAACACCCATGTTAATTGCCTAACACCCCTTCCAACTCCAATATATTCTTATGCTTGCCAGCATTCCTTAACTTCTGGGCAGCAGACGTAAAATAAGAATGTGATTTCTGGAAATTCAGCTGAGATTTAAACCACTCTTTAACCGATTTAGACAGACCATACTCGCCCAACTCCCGACGGAGATTCTCACCGACTACAAAAAAATCATCCCTACCCAAAGAATCTAAATCTGCATCACACATCAACAGCTGCAATAAGTCTTCTCTATTTGGATCCTGCCGGAATTGACTATTTAATTGAGTGGCCATAATGATCCGACTGATATATCCAATTTGTTTATTGGAATACCCCAAGCTGGGAAGGGTATCAAACGCCATCTGCACTCCGATAGGTTCATTTTTAAAATACTGCTCCAGGTAACCTAAATCGTGATATAAAACAGCAGTTTTCAACAATAGCATATCTTCTCCTTCTATACCTTCCAGCTGACCTAACTTTTCAGCCGCTGGCAGAACATCGTTTCGAGTATGATGGATACCGTGATAGTAAAGATTGGAAGGAAGTTTTCTCATCTGAGAATAAACATACTCCTGGGCTCGGTCAAAATCGGGCATTTACTAATCATCCCTTATCCTAGCCTTAATTTCTTTTTTTGACATTATATAACCTAAAAACTACCCCTCCTCTTCCGGAAGCTTCTGCTTGCCGCTCAAAGTAACTACACCATTATCACTTACTACTCTAATCTCTTCTAAATTGTTAATAATCAAATCATTACCCATCAAATAGAAAGAAATGTTTCGTAATTCCCGTACCCGTACTTTTTCCACATCTTTAATCTCCAACACTTTAATCGGTACCTTAGCCTTTAAATGAGGATTGTTATCCTTAAATAAACCAATAAACGCGGACCAGTATCCGTCCTCATCTTCACCTGGCTTCCGGCTAACGGTGATACTTTTAACTTTGAAAATTTGGTCCATAGTTTATTTTATGAATCGTTTACTTTTAAATATTCCTAAAATTTTATGTAAATGCAGCTGGTAAGACAATACGAACCCGCCAACAAAGAACAGCATCACTCCCAGACGGCTGACCCAGATACTTCCACTTAAATAGCCTAAAAAGAACCCTAAAATTATCAAAACAAAGGGTAAAATTGGCTGCTTGAATCGTTTAAAGAAAAACATTCTTCCGGCCAGGAAACCACTTAAAAAAGCAGTTAAGAAACTGAAAAAGAAATTTCTAAAAGTCACTGCCACCAAAAAACCGATCACTAACAAAAACAAGGCCAAGGTTTCCGGCCAGTGCAAATCATAACTAATTGATTTCTTAGCCATTATTTCTCCGAAGTTATCAAAATTAAAACTAAGGCCACCACTAAAGTCACAACTACCGAAATTATTAAACCTATTTTAGTTTTAGTCAATAATAATATGGCCGCCAGAACAGTCATTACAATAGAAGTATAATACAAGTTTCTAGAACCAAAAAACAAGTTCAATCCGTCTAACTGCGGGAAAGGCAGAAGGGAGCAGAAAGCCATAATTAAATTCAACATTAAACCTTTACTAAAAAAATAACTTTCCGGTGAAATGTAAGCTCCAATGGCAAATAATATAGCCAAAACGATATTGGCACAAATCCCCCAGATAGATATTACTGCTCCATCGCCTAACGAAAAACCATATCTAAACTCACCCAACCTTTGCCGGATCATTAACGCGGAAGTTAGGCCACCAACCAAGACTAAAGGAATTATCCCCAAAGACATAAAAGCTACCACCAAGGCGATAACTAAACCGGCTAGCCAGACTTTAAATTCAGATTTATATCCTTCCCTAAGTGCATAAGTTTTTTGCAGGGACAAACGAAATAAGAAAGTGATTCCAGTTATTAGAATCATCACTAACAGATTTCTCAGACCCAAAGCCAGATCAAAATAATCTCCTGAACCCCAATCTCGAAAGGAAAAAATAAAGGCCGTGACCACTATAGCCAAAGCCAATCCACCAATTTCCGGTTTGCTGAAAGTAAAAAAATCCTTTATTCTAGCTCTTAATTCGCTACTGCTTACCACAGGCTTAGTACAGCTTGGGTAATATATAAAATATGTGGTTCACTTCTTCTCCAAAACCAAAATCTTATACCCGCTATTTCCTCGGCTGATTTCTTCTTCCCTAATCAACTTAAACTTCTCAGAAATCGAAATGTCCAACTTGCTGCGGCCAATTAATAGCAGTGTGCCTTTAGGTTTTAAAATATAACTAGCTTGATAATAAATCTCGTTAATCTTATCCTCATCTTTCAATGTCACCTGCAAGATTAAACGATCAAATTGGTGTTGATCATATTTAACATCCAATTCATCCAAAGAATAACGACTAATAAACACTAAATCCTTAACTTGAGCGATGATTGCATTTTTTTGCGCGGCAATCACATTCTGCCTATTTTCGTCAAAGGCATAAATCTTAGTCCCGGTAGAAGGAAGTGGGTTAGGGCTGGATTTAAACCACTGGAATTTGCTAAAAGCCAATTCCTCTTTGTCCCTAAAAATTCTATTGGCATAAATAGCCGCTTCAATAGGTAAAGTTCCATCTTTCATCCAACCTACCAACAATTTTTCGCCCGGTTTGAAGCCAGATTTGCGTACAAAAAAATAAGCCAAATCTCCTTTGAAGGAAGCAGAATGGGGAAATACTCGGTAATCACGGCCGCTTAATTCCTTACCCACCAAATCTAAGCCCACAATATGACGGCGGCCAGTGAAATAAAGGTTAAGGCTGATGTCCGGATGCTTAATCTTAATTTCAGGTGAGAAACCAGCGTTCTTACTTACTTCATTAATCACGACTGGAACTAATTGTCTAGCCAAAGCTAAACGGTTATCTTGACCTTTAACATTTATAACCTCAACCTTGAAGGTCAGGCCTTTCTGGAAAAAAAAATTCCAGTTAAATTTAGATTTTTTAACCTGATCTAAATCACCAATATAAGCTAAAATTTGATTAATAGATTGAGAGCCTAAAATTAACTGGACTACGTCCGCTTCGGTTATAGCCTGAAAAAAAATGGCTTGGTGCTCGCAAGTAGAATTCACGCCAATTAGTTCTTTAATTTCCTGCTTAGCCAACTCCTCCATTCCCGGATTAACAATAACATAATATTCCATTCTCTAAAACTCATCCTAAACTAATTCTTCCGGACCGTCCGGAGGTGCATCTTCCTCGATCAATATTTTAGCCGAAGCAGCCAACTGGTCAGCATCATTCAAGCGCATTACTCTTACACCCTGGGTAGATCTTCCAATAAGTGAAATATCTGAACTTTTAATTCTTATCCCAATACCCTGCTTAGATACCAGCATTACTTCCTCGTTTCCGTCAACTAACATGACCGCTTTAACCAACCCATTTTTATCCGTTATCTTAATGTTAGTTACTCCTTTACCCCCCCGATTGCACAATCTATAATCGGCTACCGGAGTTCGTTTTCCATAACCCTTTTCAGTTAAGGTTAAAATGTTTTTAGTTTCGTCCGCGGCTAACATCCCAATAACTTTATCGCCTTCACTTAATCTTATTCCCCTAACTCCCCTAGCCGTTCGGCCCATAACCCTAACTGCACTTTCCCTAAATCTATTAGCCTGGCCTTCTCGAGTGGCCAAAATTATTTCCTTGCTGCCATCCGTATATAAAACATTAACTAGATGATCATCATCTAATGTTATAGCGCGTATACCGCCGCTTCTGGGACGAGAAAAGTCCATTAACTCGGTTTTTTTTACTGTTCCATTCTCAGTAGCCATGAATAAATATCCTTCCGCAAAATCACGCACTGGAATTATAGCATTAATCTTCTCTTCCGGCCGTAACTCTAAAATATTGGCCAGATGTTTTCCTTTACCCTGCCGAGTAGATTCGGGGATTTGATAAACCTTTAACCAATAAACCTGCCCAATATCAGTAAAGCATAATAAATAAGCGTGGGTGGAAGTAATATACAATTGTTCAATAAAATCTTCATCTTTCATCCCAGCAGCAATAACTCCCTTACCCCCTCTTTTCTGAGTTTTATAGGTGTCAATCGGTAGGCGTTTAACATACCCAGAATTAGTCATAGTAACTACCACAGTATGTTCTTCAATTAATTCTTCCAGATCTACCTCTTCATCTTCCCCGGGAACTAACTGCGATCGCCTCTCATCACCATAATTAGTTTTAATATCTTCCAATTCTTCTTTTATTAATTGTTTAACTAATTCATCTGAGGATAAGATTTGACGGTAATAAACTATTTTTTCTAAGAGCTCGGTATGTTCGGACCTAATTTTTTCCTGCTCTAAGGAAGCTAACTTTTGCAACCTTAAATCCAAGATAGCTTTAGCCTGCAGATCGGATAGGGGATAATTATTCATCAAAAATTCTTTGGCATCTTCAACTGTCCGGCTATTTCTTATTCCGGGAATAACTTGATCTAAATTATTAAGAGCAATGAGCAAACCTTCCAAGATATGGACCCTATTTTCAGCCTGGTTAAGGTCGTACTTAGTTCGACGAAGAATTATTTCAGTACGGTGGGTAATATGATAATTTAAGAAGTCTTTCAATCCGACTACCACCGGCTGATTATCTACCAGCGCCAGCATGTTGATACCAAAAGAAACTTTTAACCGGCTGTGTTTATAGAGCTGATTTAATATTACATTGCCATCAGTATCCCGCTTCAAATCTATAACCACTCTTATCCCATCTTGATCTGATTCATCGTTAATGTTCCTAATCCCACTTATAACCTTATCCCGAACTAAATCAGCTATCTGTCCAATCAATTCCTCCTTATTTACCTGATAGGGTATCTCAGAAATTATTATCTGTTCATCCTTAACTTGACAAACTGATTTGATGGAAACCTTCCCCTTCCCAGTAACGTAAGCCTGCAGCAAGGAATTACCAGTAGAAACAATGCCCCCAGTAGGGAAATCGGGAGCAGGGAGTATGCTCATAAGTTCATTAATTGTAATTTGCGGATTATTAATGGAAGCAATTAGGGCGTTGCATACTTCTAGGACATTATGAGGAGGAATATTAGTGGCCATCCCCACCGCAATGCCTGAAGAACCGTTGACCAATAAATTAGGCAGTTTGGAAGGTAAAACTTCCGGTTCTTTCAAAGAAGCATCGAAATTGTCCCTAAAATTAACCGTTTCTTTCTCAATGTCTTTAAGCATCTCTTCAGCCAATTTACTTAACTTAGCTTCGGTATACCGCATAGCCGCAGCGGAATCACCATCGATACTGCCAAAATTGCCCTGCCCCTTAATTAGAGGATACCGCAGAGAGAAATCCTGAGCCATCCGAACTAAAGAATCATAGACTGCTGTATCTCCATGAGGATGGTATTTACCCAAAACTTCCCCCACTATCCGAGCACTTTTCTTGAAGGGCTTATTATGAAACATTCCCAGATCGTACATAGAATACATAATTCGCCGGTGAACTGGTTTAAGGCCATCTCTAATATCCGGCAGAGCCCGGCCCACAATGACCGACATGGCATAATTTACATAGGCGGTCTTCATCTCCTCCTCAATTACTCTAGGGACTACCCGAGGAGTATTGGGCAAGGGCTGATTGGTGTCGGATGGATCCATGGTAAAATTTTAGATAAAAAGGTTATATTTTTTTAGGTAGATTTATAGACGATAAATCTCCAATTAGTTTAGGGCTGGATCATTTATAAAGATTGTGGTAATTTAAGCTCAGTTTGTTCATATCTTCACGACGATAAATTAGTTTTAAAAATTAAAGAATTGATTAACAACGGTAAATCTAGAATTAATCCTGCCAATAGCCTATTCCTGAGCCTCGTGCATAGCCTTCTTAATCTCTTCCTTACTCTCGGATTCCTTGTGGTCCAAATCAATCAGGCGTTCCACTTCATCCGCTTCTTGATCTATCCTCTCAGCTTCTTTTAGCATCTCGGAAGGCACTTGTTTTAAAAAAGCTTGTTTAGCTTCCTCACTGGGAAGATCGAAGTAATTGAAGAATTTAGAGGTTAATTTTAATTTATAAGTACGCCCAGATTTTTCCTTGGCAATAAAACCCATCTCCATCAGCCGGCGCATGTGGTCATAAGCAGCCGGACTTCTCAACTTCACTACTTCCGACTGTACAACGGGATATTTCCAAGCAATTATGGCTAAGGTCTCCATTAGAGGTTTTTCAAATTCCGTCGAAGAAACTATACTGCTTACTAAAGGGATAAACTGGTCCTTAACTGTAAGCTTCCATCCACTTTCTTTTTCTACTAAATGCAAAGAGTTATCTTTCTGATCATAATCCTGTTTAAGCTGATTTAAGATTGTCTCAACTGCCTTCACATCCAAGGAACTTAAACTGGATATCCGCTCTAGGGTTATTTCCTTCCCTACTGCAAACAAGATTGCTTCAACTTTCTTGGTGTTTATTTCCATTCTCTTTAACTAGGAAATATATTCCCTCTTTTAAATCTATTCTCCCGTCATCTATCAGCTGGTCTAAGAAGTCTTCCAGAGCTTCCTGGGAAAGGCCAGTATAGCGGCTTAACTGTTCAGAAGTTAAGTTAGCATTGGTTAACAAAAATACCACATAATTTCTAATTAAGGAGCTTAAGCTTTTCTTTAGGGAAGTATTCTCCATTTTCACTGCTTTAGCAACCAAATCAACCTGATGCAGCTTAGCTTGCAAATCACTCAAAAAATTAGACAGCTCCTTATCAGCTATTTTAAGTTCAGAAGGCTGGATTATTTCCAGCATCGAAGGCATATAATCTAAACAAAAAGTGGTTAAATCCTGGAGGGTAGCTACTTCCAGTTCCAATTCGGCAAATGCACCCCACATACCTGCTTGATCTGTTCTCTCCTCAGCCTCATTTAAGTCTTCATTAGTTACCAAATAATGGTCATCAGACCTGAGTTTTTGAATATACTCCTGAAGTGATTTTTCCACGTGCTCCTTAGGTTTTCCAGCCACTTCAATAATAGCCCTAAAATTAATTTTTTCTTCCATTTAAGAGCTTATCAGAAAGTGATTTTTAAGTTTTGCTAAACGCTGAAGCTATAACTACCACCACCAGATTAGTTGTCACTTTTTAGTAATAATAAGACAAAACATTTATAAATAGTCAAATATAGTTTAAGAGTATGATAAAAGAATTGAATTATGCCCTAGGAATAGTGTTAATCGCAGTAGTATTTATTATCTCCAACCTTTTATTTGTGCCTGATATTTCAGCAGTTGAAGATGTTATTTTAACTAAAGGAGCCCATCGGGGAAGTTCAGTGTATAACATAGAAAACAGTATGCTGGCGTTTCAGGAAGCCCTAAATAATCCCCAATACAAATTCATTGAATTTGATATCCAATACACCCAAGACAAAAAAATAATTGTGTATCATGACTTATCTTTACTAAGATTACAGGGCAAGGCCGTTGAAGTTAGTGATTTAAGCTACGAGGAATTAGAAGCCATTAATGATTATCTAATACCAACTTATAATGAGGCCATGGATCTTATAGGATCTAAAAAAGTAGTTAATGTAGAAATTAAATCCCAAGGTAATTTGAGCGAGGATCAAGAACTGGTTGATTTTATTGTTGCGGATTCTACAGAGAGAGGAATTGTAAATACAATCTTAATAAGTTCCATTTCTTCTGAAGTAGTGGATTATATCAACTTAACTTACCCTAAGATAAAAACTGGCAAGATTTATTGGATTACGCCGGTTACATTTCTGCCGCTGGATTATTTAGTTAAAGAGATTTATAATTCAACTAAAGATATAGGGGCAGATTATTTAATGCTGCATGGAGTTAATTTAAAGAATTATACTCTATGGGCAAAACTTAAACCGGAAAATGTTAATTTAGCCTTCTGGTACTTTGATGATCAGATGTATTTGTTGGGAGAATCTAATTGATAAGATAACAATTTAAAACTAGTTAACTCAATTCTTCCTAGCCAGAACCACACTCAGCAGCCCAAAAGCTGCCAGCAGGAAATAGGGAATTAATTTTTTGGATTTGACTGAACTGGATTCATAAATCACAATACCCGGAGAGGTGGGAAATTCTTTGGTTTCTAAAATTGATTTAATGGGGGTAGTAGGTAAATAATTATTTTCTAAACCAATTTCACCACGGCTACTTACTCCAGCTAAAGTGGATAAAGTTCCCTCCGCTAAATTTTCAGCCTTAACTTTAGTAACATAAATGGTTTCAGTTAAATCAGTAGTTGTTTTAAGATCGTTTTTCTTGATTTTAACCTTTAATTTATATTCGCCTTCTTTCATCTCGGAATCTAAATTGAGCCAGAAATCAACCATTTTAACTTCGTTCTCTTTCAAGGAAACGGACTTAGTATTGCCTTCCCGCTCCTGATCCACACAGGAATAACATTTACTACCCCGATAAACATAACTCCAGACCTCATAATTCTGAGAGTAGCGGTCTGCCTTAAGTTGTACTTTAAAGGTTAGGATGCCTCCCTGTCCAATGGTAGTTGGAAGATCAATTACCTCAAAATTAGGATTGGAAGAGGAAGCAGTATTTTCCGTATCCTTAACATAATCTAAGTAATCTTTACAAATATTTTGGTCTACTCCTTGCAGAGTTATTTCTTGCTCCGATCTTAAACCTAAACCCTCTACTACTACCGTGGCTTGGCCGCTAGAAATTTTTTGGTTACAATTGGGAATTAATTGAATAGGGATAGTTAAGGGATAAGCAGTATATCCATCCAACAAACTAATTTTGCTAACTGAACTTATTTTTACTCCCTCTTTCTCTACCCAAGTCTGGACTGAATATCGGGTTTCATTTCCTTTGTAAATATTTATTTTGACTGTAAATTGATCCCCCCATTCCACTTTATGATCATTGCCCAGATATGATCGTTCAATTTCTAAGGTAGAGGTTTTATTGGGAGGGGCAGGATTGATAGCTATGAGACGCTTAGCTAGATTATTACCTAAATTGTTATCTTGGCAGGTCATATTTTCCAGCCAAAATTTAATTTCATAGACCCCCTCTTTTAAGTTGGGAGAGTAAGAATTACTAGCAGTGTTTAGAACTATTTTATTAGTCCAGGGGGAATAATCTTTAATTTCATTCCCAAAAACATCGCTGATTAAACCTCTAACCGTAATCTTCTGGCTTAATCCAACCAGGCGGGAGACCCGAAGTTGGAAATCTACATCTGATTCAAAGATAGAGGTGTTAAGTTCCAAATCCAGTCCCCAATCACATCCACTAGTGTAAATGTTTTCTGTTCCAGATGTAGGTCCAACCTTAAACCAGCCTTCAACAAATTGGCTGTAACTCATCCCTTCCACGGCCTGAGAAAAACTTACTTCATCAATTAACTTATGTTCTGCAACGGGATAGCCAGTAAACAACTTCACTTGATCTTGGATCTTACTTAAATCAAAGTCTGAGTCCCCATCCCGGTAAACAATGGTATAACAACCGGGACATAATTCCAGGGAATTAGTGTTAGAATTGGTAAGGTAAAGTTCATGGTGGTCATCAGAGTCATACAATACTAGCCCGGCCAAAGATAAAGTTACTGGACCAGAATTATGTAATTCGATCCATTCCCCAAACGGTTTCAAAGCGAAATCATCGCCTAGCGGATCAACCATCACTTCAGTTATTTCTAAAAACTGAAAATAATTAGGATTATTGATTAGGTCATTAGAACCTTCCGAAAAAGTTGAATTTATTTCAGAAGCGCTAAGTTCATAATTTTCTTGGCCGGGAGTTCCAAAATTTATCCAACTCTCAGTCCAAGATTGATCTTTATTTCGCTGCAAAGTTTTATTATTTTTATAACCACCCCAATTTTGAGTGTAAGAAAAATTTAGAGCATAAGTTCCATTACCTAAGGAGAGGGTATCTTCTTCATTACCTAAGCCATTGCCTAAAGAATAATCATCCACACATAAGAAAAATTGATTATAAAATAAATTACTGGAATAATCAAAACTGGAATTGAAATCTTGGTCAACTAGAATAACATAGCTATTAGGGGCAGAAATAAGTGAACATTCCGCGGAAAAAGAACAGCAAGTTAACTGATCTGTGTTTTTGTTGTCAGTAAAAGTCCAACCGCTAAGATTGAATTGGTAATTATTAGGATTATACAGCTCGATCCATTCCTCACCAACAGAAGGAGCATACATAATTTCATTAAATTCCATTCCTTCAACTGCAGTAGAAGCAATTGCTAGGATTGCTAAAGTTAGAACACCCAACGATGTCAAAAATTCTTTGAACACCTCCCTTTTTACACCCATCAAAATTTGTGACCACAGGGGAGATATTAAAGTATTTCTATACTTTTCTGATAAAATGTCCTTATACTACCCCCTCTTCACCATTCTGGAATACTAAACAAACTTTTTAAACTTACTTTATATAAGTGTTTTATATATCATGGGATGGTTATTTGGAAAAAAGAAAGAACCGCGTGTTCCTTTACCTGAAGGACACTTAGTCGATGAGAGAGCACTACATTTCCCACCTCCTAGTTCAATGCGTAAAACTCTATTGGAGCCGGAAAAGGCTCGAGAACTGGTAGGGATGAAAAACCGTTCATCAGCCTTAGCCAGCTTGCCTGAACTACCTCAATTGGGTGAGGAAGTATTGCCTAGGATGGAAGTTAGAGAGAGGATTACCTCAGAAAGGCCAGGTCAACCTAAACGAGAAATGATGCTAGCTAAACCAGTTGTGTCCCGGTCCCGCCATGAAAATCCGTTGCGGGATAACAGTCTTTACCTAAACATAAGTGATTATAAAAGCGTCCTATTAAGAAAAGAACAACTAAAATCTGATACCTTAAAACTTCAGGAAAAAAACAAAAATTTAGAAAATTCCGAATTCAATGAAGATAAAAATTTAGAAAAAATTAAACGAACAATAAAACATCTGCACGATGACCTGCTACGTATAGATAAGATCTTGTTCGATCCCCAAGGTGATTAAAATGGAAAAAATGCCTATTTTTGTAAAAGTTGACGACTACCAAGATGTGCTTGATCTAATCAAAAACATTAAGAAAAAAATTGATGAATCTAAGGAGACTTTATCTAAAATACATGAACTTAAAAATGAAGAAGATCATCAATTAGAATTGTGGCAAAGCACTCTAGCTGAAGTCGAGAAAAAAATTGAGGTCATAAGTCATACTTTACATGAACCCCAACAATTTTAACTAAATTAGATCAGGATTTTAAAATGTCAACTAAGAAAAGGAAACGAGATAAGAAGCAGGCAGCTTCTAGCGGACCTAGATCTAAATCTCCTAATTATATGGTTCAAATTGATGAACCTAAAGTATTGAGGAAGGAAGTATTGGAATCACTGCGAGAAGTTATTATTTTTACCAAAGGATTTGAAAAAATTGTAAAATTGCAGCAGGAAAAAGTTGGTTTGTTCACCAACCTGAAGGAGAGTGTAAAAGACCTTAAAGCCCTAGTAGACACTAAACTAAACCGTTATCTACCGGAAGTGGCAGAGCCTAAAGTTTACAAGGAAGAGAAAAAAGAAATTAAGGCTGCTGAAAAGAGTTCCAAACCGGTGAGCAAAGAGGAGCAGAATCTTAACCAGCTGGAAAGCCAATTGAAGCAGATCGAAAAGCAGTTGAATGCGATTAATTGAGCTATAAACCCTTAATTTTTCCAATAATTTTATAAAAGATGTTCTTAGACTAAAAGTAGCTCCACATTTCATGTGCGCGTGCCGGAGTGGTCAAACGGGACGGTTCGTTTGGCATGTAGGTGCTAATATGAGTCCAGACTCAAGTCGTTAGGGCAATGAGGTTTCCATAAGAAATCGGTGAAGTGTCCGGGAGCCATCCGTTGGTTTAGTACCTACGCAGGTTCGAACGCCAGTATCCTTAAGTGATCTGGATCGAAAGCCCTGCCGCGCACATTTTTATTTTTGCTTCAACGGAGATATTTAAGGCAAGATATTATTTTTTGTTTAAAATAGATGATGGTAAAATAAACATAAAACCTACTTGGTATAAGGTAAGTTATTCTTTGGGGATGTAGGCAAGGATCAAATAGTAAGAAAAATTAGGTTGTGATTACCCACCTCAAGATAAAGTAGAAGGCCTAGCTAGCTTAGAATGGATTATTAGGATTACCCCAAAAGGAAGGAGTACCAGATTAAATTCTTCCAAAACCACATCTTTTTTAAAGGCAATTACTTTCCCTATCCCATGTCTATAGAAGTCTGCACCCTGGGAGGTTTCTCCGATACTGGTCGGAATTCCACCGCTATTAAGATTGATGATGAAGTCATAATATTAGATATGGGGCTGCATATGGAAAATTATATCCAACATACCGAAGACCGGGAAGATGTCAGCTCTAAGACTTATTCTGAACTGCTAAAAGTTCAAGCAGTTCCGGATTATGGCCCCATTGAAGACTGGAAAGATAAAGTTAAAGCGATCATACCATCCCATGGACATTTGGACCACATGGGAGCCATTCCCTTCGCCGCCCCGTTATTTCCTAAAGCACCTATTATATGCACCCCCTTTACCGCCGAAATTTTGCGATTTACATTTGCGGATGAGAATATTAAGATACCTAACAAACTTATACCTTTAAACCTGAATTCAGTTTACAAGCTCACCGACAAAATTTCAGTAGAATTGGTCTATATGACTCATTCCATACCTCACACTTCTTTAGTTACCTTGCATACTCCTTATGGCAAGATAGTTTACGCTAATGATTACAAGATTGACTTGCAGCCTACTTTAGGCCAGAAACCTAATTTTGCTCGCCTTAAAAAAATTGGAGAAGAAGGAGTAGTGCTGTTAGTAATTGAATCGTTGTACGCCCATGAACATAAAAAATGTCCCTCCGAATCGGTAGCCAGGCAGATGCTTAAAGATACTCTATTTAGTATTAATACTGAAAGCAAAGCGGTTATTGTTACCACGTTTTCCTCCCACCTGGCCAGGTTAAAAAGCATAATTGAAATTGGAAGAAAGTTGAATCGGAAAATTGTATTTTTAGGTAGGTCGCTGCACAAATATGTTATGGCCGGAGAGAAAATAAATTTAGTCCAATTTACCAACGAAGTGCAAATAATTCGCCATAAAGATAAAATTAATAATTTTTTGCGGAAAATAGCAAAGCTGGGAAGGGATAAATACCTTATTGTCTGTACTGGACATCAAGGTGAACCCAAAGCTATATTGTCTAGGCTGGTGCGGGATGAATTTGAGTTTAAATTTTCTTCAGGAGACATTGTAGTTTTCAGCTGTTCAGTTATTCCAGTAGAATTGAATAAAATTAATCGGGAAAAGTTGGAACAGCAATTAAAAAATAAAAAAGTACGAATTTTTACAGATGTGCATGTTTCCGGCCATGCCGCCAGGGAAGACCACCGGGAATTGATTGAAATGATCAAACCTAAAAATATAATCCCCTCCCATGCACCCTACGAGAAAGCCATAAATATTATTACCCTGGCCCAGGAAATGGGGTATAAAACCAAGAATTTACATTTGATGGAAAATGGAAAAAGGATAGTGTTGAAGTGAGTTTATAAGTAGGATCTTTTTTGATTTTTAAAAAAAAATGATGCCTAAAAATATTTTTCCCCCTTATGATCCAACTACTGAAAATTTAACAGCAGTCATCGCAATAAATATTTTACAACTAAAAAGCTGGATAATATTCGGGCAAGGTTAAATTCTGAAACTAAAAATTCTAAAACCAATTGATATATTTAGATTAGCATGGACTTATACCAGCCATAGAGAAGTTTGCATAATTAAATTATTTATCCGCAAACTTCTAAAGAGAATTTGAAATAAACGTAATTTTGGCATTAAACAAATGATATATTTACCAAAATTACTATTTTTCAAACTTCTCCATAATAAAATTTATTTATCTAATGCCTTATTTTACGACCACCCCTATTTAAGCGTTGAATATTTGGAGATAGTTTCGGCCAATCTGCCTGAAGGAGGGTTGATTTATAGTGTAAAAATGACTAGAGGACAGGTTTATACTCCGCCTTCAACTAAAATAGATATAGAACTTACAAAAATCGCTAATCTGAAAATACAAATAATCAGATGTTGATCACTGAAGTCTACCGAGTCCGACCTAAAAACAAGGAGGGGTAGAAACAATACCCTCCATTACAACAATTTTTATAAAGGAAACTCCTTCTGAGGGAACATTAAGGGTGGAATTATGAAGATAGTTATGGCTGAACCGCGCTATTTTAAAGATAGTATATCAATAATATCTGAATTAGTCAGTGAAGTCAAATTTAAGGCTAATGCGGATGGATTGGAATTGATTGCTATGGATCCGGCTAACGTAGCTATGGTAGTATTTAAAATACTTAGCAGTAGCTTTACTGAATACAATGTAAAGAAGACCGAAGATGTAGCCATCAACCTAAATAACCTTAAACAAATTTTAAGACGAGCTAAGGTGGATGACACTTTAACCTTAGAAACTACTGAAGATAATAAATTTAAAATCATATTAAAAGGCAGTACAACCCGATCCTTTTCCATACCAACTATTGAAATTGAAGACAAACAGCAAAAAGTCCCCGAGCTTACCTTCCCTATAGTAGTGGAAACCACTTCCCAACTTTTAACCGACTCTATTGAAGATGTAAGCGTAGTAGCTGAATCAGTAACATTCCTGGGAGAAAAAGACCAATTATCAATTAAAGCGGAAGGGGATCTTTCTAAAGCCTTCATTGAAGTTAAACCTAATAAAAATACAATTATTACTACTAATTCGACAGATAAATTTAAAGCTAAATATTCTTTGGAGTATCTTAAAAAAATGATTCCGGCGGCCAAGTTATCAGAGAAAGTTTTTCTACATTTTAACACTGATTATCCCTTAAAGTTGGAATATAAAGTAACAGATAGGCTAGCACTGAGTTTTATTCTAGCCCCTAGAGTAGATAATGATTGAGGCTGATCCAGAATAAAATGTTAAGTTGTTCTAAGAACAAATTAATAGAATCATATGAAAAATATAAAAAATTTCCCATTTAGAAAATTAATCACTTCTTGAAGACAATTTTATAAAGTACACTGGAAAATATAGCCCTAATGGATTGTATTATCTTAAGGTATGCTGAAATAGGACTAAAAAGTAAACGTACTAAAGGGTTCTTTGAGAAAAAATACCTCCAAGCCATAAAAGAAGCCCTAAACCGGAAAAAAATAGAATTTTCAGAAATAAAAAATTATGGGGGGCGGTTTGTGGTTCTTACCCCAAACGAAGACGCGGTGTATGTATTACGCAATGTTCCCGGGATTGAAAGTTTATCTCCGGCCATAAGCGGAAAATTCCAAGACCAGGAAGATCTTATCACTAAGATTAAACCCTTAGCTGAACCGTTGGTAAAAGGCAAAACTTTTGGGGTAAGAGTCAAAAAAATAGGAAATCATCCCTTTACCTCTTTAGAGATATCCGCCAAAATTGCTGATTTGATCTATGGTGGAAGCGCGGGGGTTAACCTCACTTCGCCTGAAGTGGCAATTTACATTGAATTAAGGGATAAAGACTTTTTTGTTTACACCCAAACATTAAAAGGTATTGGCGGTTTATCCTCCGCCAGTACAGGAAAAGTTTTGGTGCTGTTCTCAGGAGGAATTGACAGCCCAGTAGCGGCTCATTCCATGCTTAAGCGTGGATGTAAGTGTGATTTTTTGCTAGTTAATTTTTCTGGAGACAAAAATTTTTCCCAAGTAGCAAAGGTGTATAATTTTTTAATTAACGAGTATGCCTTTAACTACACCCCTAAATTTTATTTAATAAATGGCCAAGAAATAATTGAACAAATTCAACAAAATGTTCCCGACAGGCTTAAACAGATAGCCCTAAAAATAAATTTATACCGGTTGGCTTCGGAAATTGCCCAGGAAGAGGGGCAGGAAGCAATTGTAACCGGAGAAGCTCTTTCACAAAAATCCAGCCAGACAGTTCAGTCCCTAGCGGTTATAAGCAGCCAGACTACCCAATTGATGCTGCGGCCACTCCTAGGAATGAACAAGACCGAAATTGTAGAGTTAGCTAGAAAAATTGGAACCTTGGCAGCTTCAGAAAAAGTAAAAGAGTACTGTAACCTTTCATCTGGGCCGGTAAACACTTCCCCTAAGATGAGTGATATAGAAAAAATCCCAGTACAGCCAGAACTTATCCGCCGGGCAGTTAAAGAAAAAAAGTATTTTAATGGCCTCATTAAAATAGAATTAGAACCGGATTTAATACCAGAAGAATTAGCCTGCCAAATAACCGGAAAAAAACCTAAGCCGGAAATTGAATTTACCACGGTGGACATAAGACCAAAAAATTTGCAAGAATTATCCCCCCTTAAAATGGATATTTCTAAACCGTATCCCTTTATTTTGGAAGAGATAGATGAGTTTGATAAAAATAAAACGTACTTAATTATTTGTGATTATGGAGTTAGAAGTGAAGAAGTGGCTTACCAGCTAAGGAAAAAAGGAGTAAAAGCGGCAGGTATAACACTTAATAGTTACTTTAAGTATAGTGGTAAAAAAAATTAAGCGCGTAAATTATAAAAATTGAAACGATATTATAACTATAATGGCCACTTATATTGAAGGAATTGTTTGGTACATTGTTTTTTTGGACTGCTTAGGGTATAATTTTCTTACCTGGACCCAAAATAAGCTGCATACTAAAACCACCCACTGGATCTCTCAGTATTTTATCTTTAATAAATTTATGGGGTTAATATATTTTATATTGGTGATGTGGGTTGGATTTACATTATACCGAATGAAATTGCTGGGTTTTTATTGGAAAATTTAAATTCCAGAATTAGGTTCAATGTGTGGTGGTTGGTTAACAATACTTGGTTTGGCTAAGGAGATATAAATGTTGATAAGATAAAAGGTAAGTATTAAGTCTACCTGTGTTTATACATACAAATAAACCATAAGATATATATACAATTAAAGGCAGTATTGCCTAAAATAGGAAATCTGGAGGTTTTAATATGGAAAATGAGAATTTGAATGTATTGAATGTTGCTAAAGGTAAAGCTCCATCAAATAGAAACAATTTGTTGCTGGTTGCTTCCTTAATTCAAATAGTTTTACTGATTGTAGTGATTTCAAAACTGGGCGTAAATACTACTTCCCCAACTGGTGGAGTGGTAGTGGACGATTCTTTGCCCTCACCCACTGTTCCCTTAGACATGCAAGCATTAATTGATGATGATGCCATTAAAGGTGACCCTAAAGCCCCGGTTACAATAATCGAATTTAGCGATTTTGAGTGTCCATTCTGCGGTCGATTTTATACTGAAACCCTAGGAAAAATTGATGAAAAATATATCAAAACTGGAAAAGTCAGGCTAGTCTATCGGGATTTCCCTTTAAGTTTCCATCCTCAAGCTCAAAAAGCAGCTGAAACAGCTGAATGTGCTGGCGACCAAAACAAGTACTATGATATGCACGATAAATTGTTTGAACTGGGTGTTAGTGGAGGAGTCGCTTCCTTTAAGCAGTATGCTAAAGATTTAGGTTTAGACACCGCTAAATTTAACGCCTGCTTAGATTCAGGAGAGAAGGCCGCTGAAATAAGCAATGATTTCATTGACGGACAAAATGCAGGAATTCAAGGTACGCCCGGATTTATTGTAAATGGGATTATGATCTCGGGAGCACAGCCTTACCAAGTATTTGAGCAAGTGATTGAATCATTACTTAAATAAAAATTTTATTTTTTTAATTTTTGTGTTTATTTAATATTAATAATTTGGGATTGATTTTAAAAAAGATTTATTGATTAAAATTACTTTTTGATTATACATACCTTAGTGGTTATCTTATTAGCTAAATAAAACAGGGATAACACTAAAATTATTACTGCTAGGAAGCCTAGTTCCAGCCCCTTAAAGGGAAGAAATCCTAATATACTACTTAACCCTAAAACACTAAAAATACTTAAGGCACAACTAGGGCAGGCTGGGACTATAATTGCAGCAATAATTCCGGTCAAGCCTGTTCCAGCCGATGAACCAGTTCCAGATAGGGATAACTTTTTCTCATGGAGCTGCTTCCTTAAAAGATAGATACTGCCTGAAAACACTACTCCTCCCAATAAACAGATTAATATTATAAATATCAAAGCGGGCAGGGGAAGCAGCATTATCCAACCGACAATCAGATAAAAAACTAATTTTAGGCTAAAATTAGACCATAAGAGGTGATAATTAATAATTAACCCGTTGGTTACAAAAACTATTAAAGCAAAACTGAAGGTTAAGATAAAATAACTTTTTTGAGAATATACTTGAATTAAAGCTTCCCAAGTTAAAGTCAAATATTTTTTCATAAGTTAGATGCAACCGTATTCCCTAAAGATTTATTCTAATAAGCATCCGCTGCGTAAACTTAAATCTTCCAATGATAACTTGCCTACCTCCCTAGTCCCATCCTCAAATACCCAAGTGGGGTAAGAAGTTATGCCGGCAAAATTGCAAACTTCTCTTTGCCCGCCACCTTCCAGAGCGCATTCAATATAGTTAACTTCACTAAAACTGCTTCCAAAGAGAAGTTTTTGTTCTTTACAATGCGGACACCAATCTGCCCCATACATTTTAACACCTTTTTCAGTCAAACATTGAGCAAATTCTTTGCTGGCTCCGTTGCAGCTAATTAAAAAGATGGTCAAAACAGCCATTAATAAAATTAAATACGTTTTTTTCATTTTTAGAGGAGGTTAAGCATTATTTTTAAATTTTGCTATTTTATTGTTTTAAAGAGTTCCTAAAATTTTACCTTTAATATTAGTACTTTTATGTTTATGTTCCTGATAAGGCTTAGCACGTTTAATGAGCGGATTTAATCCCAATTCACTTAATTTATCACTTAGATTAGCTTCGCTAATAGCATGGTCATAACCTAAGAAAATTATACCTGGGTTTTTTTCCATAATTATCTTAAAATGATCATCCGGATAACCCAGCACGGCTTCATCAACTATCCTAAGATTTTTAATCAGCTCTAGCCGTTCATTCTCATTAAATACTACCACTTTATTTTGCTGTTTCTTAGTCTTATCTCTAGCCACAACTACAATTAAGAAATCTGCTAGCCTCTTTGCCTGTTGTAAATAATTAATATGCCCTAAGTGCAATAGGTCAAAGGTGCCAAAACACATTATAGTCTTCATTTGTCTTTTAAAACGGCCTCGTCAATTATTAATTTGCCGGAATGAGGGCCATCCATTATTTTTCTGAACCGGATAATTTCTAATTTTTTATTAAATAAAGGTGCATCCAGGACTAAAGACTCAAATTCTCCTCCCTCACCCGCTAAGTTAAGATTTTTTCTTTTTAGTTCCTCAATCATTTTTTCATCAATTTCTCTTCCCAACCAGGATTCGTCTAAACCATCAGCTGCAACAGCAGTAATTACAACCGTAAACCCTTGATGGACTAGATAATACATCTGCTGTTCCTGAGGTTTATGCCATAAGGGAGAAAAAATTTTTAATTGTAATCTGTCGCAGATTTTTTCTATCCTATCGCGTTGATAAGTTGAAAATATAGCTCCATTAACAATACCTTCAATCTGATATTTTTCTTTAGCTTTATGCAAGGCTTCCTCCAGATCAGCCAATTCTTCCTCCTTGACTCCTTTAGTTTCCTGAATTAAGATTGGAATTCCCATTGATTGGGCCTGTAATTCCACTAATTCTGTTCCTGCTGATTGAAACATGTAAGAATAATTATTTTTGGATTTTAAAGTTATCAAACAGGTTAACTCGTAATTCTGTTGCTGCATAATATAAGCTGCGGAAGTTGAATCCTTACCGGAAGAAAATAGCACGCCCAACTTAACATTAGAAGGATGGTAAAATGTCTGAAGGTAAGCCGATTTGGATACAAAGCCATTTAATTTGGCCAATTTGCTTAATGCATTATCAATTTTTGAACCGTACTGAGCGGCCGTTTTTTTACGGAAAGCTATTTTGGGATCAATCCCGTCAGCTAAAGCAATATCCCGTAAAATTAGTTTAGTTTCAGAACTTTTAATTTTAAATTCTCCAGGTATTTTTAAGGCAAAATTAACTAATTTAAGATCCAGGAAAGGTAATCGCAACTCCAAATTATTCTCCATGGTGATTACGTCGTCCCGGTAAAGGTCTCGTTCATAAATTTTAAGCAGGCCAGATAGACATTCTGGATTGATATTGGGTGAATTTTTGTGCCGTTCATATCCCGCAAATATTTCTTCACTCCCCAAACCAGAAAAAATTACCTTGCATCCATCCTCTTTAGCTAATTCACAAGCTAGGTAAAAAGTTAGACCAACCCCTACCTTGACCACATTTGAATCTTCAATTAAGGTAATTACTTCTTTTAGATAACCGGGTAGATCTTCTAATTTAATTTTCTTGATTCTTAGTTTTAAATTTAATTTGGCGGCAGCTTTTTGAGCCCAGATTAAATCTTGTGGTGGCTGCCCTTCAGTATCTAATACAGCTGTGTAGCAGATAAAATCCTGGCCCAAATCTTGTAGACACTTAGCCAAGAAAGTAGAGTCTACTCCCCCGGAGAATAACAATCCAAATTTCTGATTAGGTATCCTTTTTTTGACCGCTTCCCGCAATAATTTTTTAGTAGTTTGTTTTAAGTCCCCATATCCTAATTGGTGTTCTGGAAGATAGGTTAAAAAATCTCTGAAGATAAAATTAAGAGTTTGTAATTTTAAATGATATATTAATATGGCACGGGGATTTAATTCCTTAACTAAATTATAACCCAGATTTTCCAAAACCTTTTTTTCTGAAGCAATAGCCAAAGAGCCATCAACATAGGAATACCACAACGGTTTTACCCCTAGCAAGTCTCTAGCTAAAATAACTTTATCCCCTTTAATGTAAGCAAAGGAATAAACACCATCCAATTCGGAAAGATAAACTGCTGGTTCTGAGCCAAATACATCCCTCTTATCCAAGAATTGAAGCAATAAATCCGCATCATTTTCCACTTTAAAATTGTATTTATCCGCCAACTCCCGCCAGTTATAAATTTCACAGTTAGCGGCCAAAGTTCCAACTCGGGTGATTGGCTGAGGCACATGATTCACCAGAGCATGCAAAGTGTGGCCTAAAAAACTAGCGGGATTGATCTTAGCTATACCTGATCCATCCCTGCCCCTATTTTTAAGCAGAGGCAAAGCTAACTTAACCTGTTCTTCCGCCTTAGGATTATTAAAAATTCCAATTATGCCACACATGGGTGACTAATTCCAGGGCGTTTTTATAAAGGTTTAGAATAAAAATAGTCACTAAAAAATCTGTTAGATTTATTAAAAAAGGTTATCTGAAAACTTAACATACACTGGGTAACAGTTTTCCCTCCAGATATAGGGATTCTCTTTTTGCAGAACAGTCCTAATTATTTCCCGATCTTGCTCCAACAAAGGCTGGCCTAGGGTAGAAGCCAAAACAAAAATGCATTCCTGCCCCTTATCCCTAGCGCTAGGATTGACAAACAATTCCCTTACTAAGTGAGCTTCTATTACCAATCCGGGAAAGGGGTCACCTAGATTATGCTGAGATAAGTAATCTTTGATTAGCTGTTCCATTGGTACAATTACTTTGTTAGCGTCGGAAACCTTATTCACATCTTGGACCATATTTAAGATTTTAATAGTTTTATATATAAAAATTGTGTTAGATGTGGCTATCGATTTATTTGGCGTGGAGTAGCATAATAATTAAAAAGACCACCCAAAAAGATTAGTTTATTTTGATAGACACCAAATCAATAAGGTTAAAGCCTGAATTAATGAAATTGGTTCAGGAACAGAAAATTCCATCGCTGATGCTCTACCTGATTGAAGTGTATATTACTCCTGAATCGGCTGCGCAAGAAGGATCAAAGGTTGACCTTTCTCAAAAATTTGTTTACAGTAAGTATGGTTTTACACCTTTAAGTAAAGGAGCAGTTATTATCAGCCCAGAGTTCTTCTTTTCTTCTAAATATTATGAAATCGCAGATTTGACCGATCTTGAAGAAGAAGAAATGCCCCTGTCTTTTTCCACAATGGAGCATTTAGTAAGCTACTTAAAAGATAAAAAAATAAAAAAAATAAATTATCCTAGCGGGCCATTTAAGTATTGGGAAGATTTTGAGAGCCTTTTCCTATATAGGGGTCTGCACCAACCGGAAATAAAAGAAATACTTGACTACGCCAAAAAGATCGCTTGAGACTACCCAGTTTACTATTATTTTATATGTAGCTCTAATATATCTTGGTCTTGCAAAATGTGTTTTAACATCAGTCTCTGTCCAGGAAATTTAACTGATTTCCCCCACACTCTAGCAAACTTAAATTTTTTAACAAAATCGTGGTGCAGTTTTACACACACATTCTCAATGCTAGCTCCGCGGAAAATAATTAAAGGTTCATTCAAATCTGCTTCCTTCTTAGGCTCCTTCAAATAGACGCGAATAAAGTCCAGACGATTGAATATCAAATCTTTTAACTCATCTATCCCTAAATTTTCGTGGGCTGAAATAATCACATCAGCATTCATTTCCTGCTTTACCTTAGCGACTGCAGCAGTAGAAGCCAAATCGGCTTTGGCAATGCAGGTTATACCCGGCACATATTTTTTATTCCCTTCAATACAGTCAATAAAATCATCTACATCTATCGGACTGCGTATTAAAACCTCAGCATTGGCAATTTTAAATTCCCGTAAAATACTTTTCAAGGTATCATCATCGACATCTAGAGGTACGGTTTTGCCAATATGAATCCCTCCTTGAGATTTTCGCTTGATGAAAACCTCCGGTTTCTTTTTATTAATTCGAATTCGGGCTTCCCAGACTTCCCGCAGAATGGCAGGGTAATGTTCCGGATGATTGACATCAATCACAATTAATACTAAATCAGCGTTTTGGATTACCGCTAAAACTTCCCGCCCCCTACCCCGGCCGGAAGCTGCTCCACTAACAATTCCGGGAACGTCCAAAATTTGGATTTTAGACTGTTTATACTCCATAATTCCCGGTATAACTGATAAGGTAGTGAAGGCATAGGCTGCTACCACCGATTCGGCATTAGTAAGCTTATTTAATAGAGTAGATTTACCGGCGGAGGGAAACCCCAGCAGTAAAACAGTAGCATCTCCCGACTTCCTAACAGTATAACCATGCTCAGACTTACCGGTTTTTTTGCCAACACGAGAGTCTTGTTTGTCTTTTAACTGAGCTATTTTAGCCTTAACTATCCCCACGTGGCCCTGAGTAGCCTTGTTATATTTCGTTTTCTTTAACTCGTCCTGCAGTTCCTTGATTTTCTTGCTATAATCAACCATAAACAGGACTATCTCAAGGAGGGTTTTTAACCTTTTCTGCCATTTATGACCTGTAAAATATCAGCCTGAAGGTCAAAGAAAACTGACCACTAGTGGAATAAGCAGATTTATACCGGCTCTGCAGAAAAAGTCCTACTTCGCAGACAAGAAATGTGACTTATTCACATTTCTGTCCTGAAAATAAATCTTTGTTTATTTTCATGTACCACAACCCTAAACTAAAGTCCTAGGAACATGGTCTGCTACGTCTGGTCAAGTCAAGATTATCTGATAATCATTGACAATCTTGACCTAGACGGACTCTTTCTACAGAGTCATTTATACCCAAAGATTTAAAAAGATGCCCATTAAATTTTATTTATGGAAGAAAGAGAAAAAAGATACGCTGCTTCAGCAATCATTTATAATGACCAAGGACTAGTTTTACTTGCCCGAAGATCTTTAACCAAACGGCCTTTTCCAGGCGTTTTGTCATTGCCTTCAACCTATTTAAGAGATCAGGATGGAAATTTTTCACATGAATTTCCAACTTATAAAACCGTAAAAGAACAATTGGAGGCAGCAGTAAAAAACAAATTAGGTATCGATATAACTCTAGGCAGCCCAATAGGGGATAAAATAGGAGTTCAGGGAGAATATATCCTACATATGGCGGATTATTTTGCTCGATTTACCAAGGGTGAAATTACCCCCAATGAAGAGGATTTCTGTGAAGCTTTGTTTGCCGATCCGGCAGAAATGTTCGCCGGAAAAAAACGAGATAAGATGGGGTTATGTATGCAAATACTCCTAACCCGATTAAATTTTGACCCAGACTTCTGGAAGAGATACTGAAGGAAAGAAGGTAATTCAACATAAACCACGGGGTAATATGGTAGCACTAGTGTATAGGCAGACTATTTATACTAAACCAATTTAACCACAATTTTTATATATCAAGCTTCCAATTTAAGTTACATGGAAAATAGCACCATCAGCGGTGTGGTACAAACTGCCCAAATCTACTTTAAATCTATTTTAATAGGAGTAGTTATATTGCTGGTGGGTTTTAGTTTAGGGGTCTTAGCCAAAAAAATTCTTCAGCGCATATTAAAAGAAGTAGAGTTAAATAAGATTATTAGCACGGTAGGGATAAATTTTAATGCCGAGACTTTCCTAAGTTCAGTAGCCTCCTTTATTATCTACTTAGTAACCATAGTATTATTCCTTAATCATCTAAATATTACCTCGGTGGTACTTTATATTGTGGTGGGGGCAATTTTAATGCTGATAATCTTAACTTTTTTGGTAGGGTTAAAAGATGTCATACCTAATTTTATTGCCTGGTTCCATATTCAGCGCCAAGGTAAAATTAAGGAAGGGAGTAAAGTGGAAGTCAGAGAAATAACTGGAAGAGTAGAAAAAATCGGCTATTTAGAAACTGAGATTAAAACCGAGTATGGAGATGTTTTATATGTTCCTAATTCTTTATTTCTTAAGTCAAAATTTTGGATAAGAAATAATAATTAGACGAAGTACAATTTTTTAATTTTATGGCAATTTGGCAGATCCATAATCAAAGACATTTGTAATAGAGATTACACCTCAAAAACTAATTTTTCAAACTTTCCAATAAACTAATAATATCCCAAACTTGGGTCCGATAGTAAGAAGACATTTCTAAAGAGTTCATTTCTTCTAATTCCAGCAAAGCTTTTTCTAAGAATAACTGCTCTTGAGAATTTAAAATAGATATTGCCCGAGCAGCTTTCTCCTTAAACCGTTTGCTGACTTCATTTTCCTGTATTAGAAGATCTAGGAGATTTATAGCTTCCTGCAAATTACTCATTTTTAACCACTCACTTTTTTTTACTTATCTCCTTCATTAACTTATCCTGGATTGACTGAATATTCTGCTGTAAACTTTCTTCCTGTTTAATTAAATTTTTCAACCTTATCCCAGCTACTTCTTTCTTCTCTCCTAAGTCCTTAATTAAGTCCTCTTTAGAGGAGGCAATCATGATCTTACCCACAATCTTATAGGCTTGAGAAGTAGTTTTTAATTCGGTCAAAGCCGAGTCTAACTCGACTAATTGGGCTTCAAACTGCTGTTTCTGACTAAGAATGTTTTGTAGGTTTTGCTGCAACAATTGCAGCTGATTAAGGTTTTCCGAACTCATGGTTTAATTTTATTTTGGTGATAGGTATCACCCAACTAGGGCATATGATGGTATCCTAGCGCGCCTTTATTTTATTGACAGTTCTTCGATCCTTATATAAAATTTTTCCGCCGCAGTAAGGACAACGTATTTTTGTTTTAGTATACTCATCCTCAACTTTCTTACCACATTCAAAACATAGATAATACATTTTAGTTACCTTTCCTTTTATAAATTATAAGCTTTACCCGCAAATTTCTGGTTGCATTTACTGCAAACCCAGATTCCCATTGCCAAACGCTTAACTGAAGTTTTGTTACAAAAAGGACATTTGTGCTTAGTCCGCTGCTGGATTTCTATCTGAGCAAATTTCTTTTTGGTCTTCCGCCCATAACGTGGGCCAAATCTTTTTGTTGGCATTAATATCCTTCCTTCAGATCTATTTATTAAATTTCCGCTGATGTTCCAACTTTAAATAAGTGGGGTTGCCCGGATTTGAACCGGGGTCTAATGGTCTTTTTGCCCAATGGTTTTGCCTAAAGGCACCCAAACCACTAATGCTGGACCAAGCTACACCACAACCCCATCACACCATTTATAAATATTTTGTTTATTTTTGCCTATTTAAAAGATTTATGGTTTATTTGCTCTAAAGTCGAAAATTTACCTGGTATTAAGCTAAAAGGTCAAGTTAGGTTGATTTTAAATAAATCTTTCGTTGCCGTAGTCAAAATTTTGGTCTTTTGGTCAAAGTGGAGCGTATCCTCAATCCTCAATCCAAATTTATGGGGAAAATAAATCCCCGGTTCAATAGTGAAGGTTTGATTAAGTTTAACCGCTGCTCCATCCCCAAAACTAGGATCTTCATGAACTTCCAACCCAATGCCATGGCCCAAGGAATGAATTAAATGAGAAGAGTACTTACCCAGTTTGGCGCGTACAACTTGATCCAAATCCAAAAAATTTCGCCCTAGAGCTACTTCTCTAACTGCCTGCAGCTGGGAAGCCAGAAGCAAGTCGTAAAAAGATTTTTCTTTGGCTGTGGGCTGGCCCAAAAATATCACCCTAGTCATATCAGCGCAATAATTATTATAACAAGCTCCAAAATCCAGCACTAAAAAACCACGCCGTAATTTTTGAGTTGAAGTGATATGATGAGGTATGGCGGCATTTTTTCCCATAGCCACAATAGTGGGGAAAGCTAAATCTGCTTGATTATCTTTAATGTGCCGTTCCAAAAATAAGGAAACGTCCCGTTCGGTTTTTAATCTTCCCAAGGGTAATTCATCCACCAATCGGCTGAAAGCGGTGGAAGTTATTTTACACGCTTTAGAAATTAGCTGAACCTCTTCGGAAGTCTTACTTTCCCGGAGCTGCTTTAGTTTAGAAGAAATATCCACAAACTGGGCCTTAGGATATATTTTCTTAAGCTTATCTAAAAATTTAACCGTTAAGGAATCTATATTTATGCCCACCCGCTTTATTTTAAAATCAGATAAGTGCTCCTCCCAATTTTTAGGGAAGGTTTCAACTTTAATGGAGTTTATTTTAGAATGAGGATCTAATTTAGTTAGATAAATAGAAGCGTACCTGCTAGATATTAACAAGTAAGCAAAAGAAGGCTTAAATTGAGTAAAATAAGTGATAGCCAGATCAGGATGAACTAAAAAGGCTAGATCAATCTGGTTTTGGTTAAGATAACTTTGAAAATCTCTCAGACGCATGAACTGGGTAGTGGTTATTAGTTAAAAAAGGTTGTGATTGGAGGAAGTAATATCTCTTCTTTTTGCTTAATTTTACGGGTTAAGAATTATATTTGAAAAACATTATAAACCCCAAATATATACTTTGAAATATGCAGGAAATTAGATTAAAAAATGGTCTAAAGGTTATCTATAAACACAAACCTGGAAATTCAGTGGTAGTAGAATTGATGGTTAAAGTAGGCAGTAATCTTGAAAGTGAAAGCGAGCGGGGTATTTCCCATTTTTTGGAACATATTTTATTTGAAGGTACGGTCAGCCGGCCTTCTAATTTAGCCCTATGCAACGAAATTGAGAGTATCGGAGGAGATTTTAATGCCTACACCACCACAGAAAGAACCTGCTACCATATTAAAGTCTTAAAAAAACATTTTTTGATTGCCGTGGAAGTACTATCTGACATTATGCAAAATTCATTGTTTAAACCAGAGCACATCGCTAAGGAAAAAAATATTGTCCTGAAAGAAATTGACATGGTGCATGATGAGCCCAGTTATTACCAATGGATATTATTGCAAAAAAATCTGTTCACTAACCACCCCTGCAAACACCCAACTTATGGAGATATTAAAGTTATAGCCAATTTAAACCAGAAAAAAATTAGGGATTATTTTTCCAAATACTATCTGCCGGGAAATATGGTCCTATCTATTGTGGGGGATGTGCCTGACTGGAAAAAGGAAATTGAACCAAAATTTAATCTGCCGGCAGGTAAAAAAAATAAGCTTAAAATTTTCCGGGAGCCATCTAAAGTAATAACCAAAGTAACGCGGGAAAAGAAAGATATAGTAAATACTTATGTGGTTATCGGATTCAAAACCATACCCCGAAACAATAAAGACACTTACACCCTAGAAGTTATTAATGGAGTTCTAGGACGAGGGCAAAGCGGACGGATGTTTACGGAAATAAGAAGCAAGCGGGGATTGGCCTATGAAGTTGGAACCCAAAATATGGGGGAAGTTAGCTTTGGTTTTTTTGCTGTTCATGTAACAACTGACAAGAAAAATGTAAATTTAATTAGAAAGCTAGTCCTGGAAGAAATTAATAAACTAAAATATCTATCTGAACAAGATTTGAAAGAAGCTAAGGATTATATTGAGGGGGACTACTTGCTTGGATTAGAGAACTCCCAAAAATTAGCTGACCAAATTTTATATTGGGAGCATGTGAAAGATGCCAATTTAATGAATAACTTCATTAGAAACATCAAGAAAGTAAAAATCAAAACTATAAGAAAAGTAGTGGATAAATACTTTAAAAATCATGTAATGGTGGTGTTGGAGGGGAAGTGATTTAACTATACCCTTCCTTAGCCAAATTATCCAATTTCAATTTATTCTTCCTAAATTGCTCCAGCAGAGTATTAATTTCCTGAGCTAAGGAGATCTTTAGATCTAAAGGATGTAACTTATTATTAACAAAATCTTTTTCCAGCTCAAGGTAAGTTTTGTACTCAACCGGCCCTCCAAATTTGGCTGGGCGTTCAACTGTTAATTTTTCTCCACGATCTTCTTTTAAGACCATAATCACATTTTTAAGGAAAGCTAAAATCCCATTGCCCTCAACTTTACCAGCTTCGCATTGTGCTCCCTTTATTTTATCCTGCACCGTTTTTTCATCATCTAGCAAATCAATCTTGGATTTTGGGTCCGAAGCTGACATTTTAGCACCAGTCAATCCCGGAATAAGGGGAGTCATGACCTCAACTCGGGGGTTATAGTTTAATTTAGGCAGATATTCTCGGGCATACATAAAAATTTTTCTCTGATCTACCCCGCCGTACTGTACGTCCGCCTGCAAATATTGTTCATCCAACGCCTGCATCAAAGGATAAATCAAACCGCTTAACTTAGGATTATCTCCCAATTTAACTACTTCCGAACCCGCTTTCTTGGCATCGTGGATGGAAGTAAGAGTTGTTAACTTCAAGGTATCCAGCATATAATCTTTTTTTAGCTGAAATTCAGAGCCCTTTACCATCTCTAAATTTTTTACGTCTGCTCCTACTGACTTAAACATCAATTTGATAATTTCAGCATAATAATTATACCTCTTTTCCAGAACTTCCCATGGGCAGTTATCCAAGGCCCCATGCAAATCGGCCAGGAGAAGTTTAACTTTAAATCCTGCCCGCATAAAATCAGCTAATTTTAAGACCCAGACATAATAAGCAATATGGGGTTTGCCAGTGATGGCTGTTCCAAAGTGGACTACGGGCTGTTTCTTGGTTTTTAAAAGAGTTGATAGTTCTTTTTCCGTTACTATTTCCTGAGTGTTGCGTTTAACTAAATTTAACCTAGTTTGTAGATCCATCTTTTTAATATCCATAATGCTTATAAAAATAACTTAATTATAAATATTTGGTGGTTTTTAGTAAAAGATGATCCAAGCAATCCTATTCGACTTTTGGGGGACTTTAGTGGAAAACGGAGTATGGAGTCCAGTGAAGCAAATTAGAACAATATTAGATATTAAAATTCCATTTCCAGAATATGTAGTTAGAATGGAAATGGCGATGATGAGTTCTCGTTTTGACTCCTTGAAAGAAGCTTTTGAAGAAGTTGGCCGAGAATTTGATCTAAAATTAGACCAAGATTTAATAGACCAATTAATTGGATTATGGAACAAATCCTGGATGTTGGCTAAACCCTATCCAGAAACAGTAGAAATACTAACAGAGCTGAGCCAAAAATATAAATTAGGATTGGTGTCCAATACGGACTATTTTTCAATTAAAAATGTTCTAGAAAAATTTAACCTAAGCCATTATTTCACCAAAATTTTCTTATCTTGCGATATGGGAATGATTAAAAGTGATCTTCAATTTATGCCAAAGGTTCTGGCAGCTTTAAGCTTGGATCCTGAAGACTGCCTAATGGTAGGGGACAGCATTGAAAGCGACATCAAGCCGGCAGAAAATAATGGGGTTAAATCCATCCTGATTGACCGAAAAGACATGCTCGATAAGGTTCCAAAAATAAAAGATTTAAAAGAATTAAAGAATTTCTTACCTTAATGATTAAAATTACCTTTTTGGGAACCGGTTGTATGCAGCCTACTAAAAGCCGAAACCATTCCGGAATCCTTTTAAGATATAAAAGCGAAAGCATACTCCTAGATTGCGGAGAAGGCATCCAAAGGCAAATGCGGATAGCAGGAATAAAACCGGCCCGGATAACTAAGGTATTTCTTAGCCACTGGCATGGAGACCATGTTTTTGGGTTAGCCGGCCTAATCAGCACCATGGGGGCGGATGGATTTAGCGGTACTTTACAAATTTACGGCCCGCCAGGATCAAAGAAATATATGGATAATTTACTTAAATCATTTTCCGTAAAGAACCTTATCCCAATAGAAGTCCGAGAAGTTAAAACCGGAGATTTTTTTGAAAATGAAGATTTTATTTTGCGGGCAGAATTACTTAAACATTCCGCTACCTGTATCGGATTTAGTCTAATAGAGAAAGATCGCCGGCGAATTGAATTAACTAAAGCTAAAAAATTAGGGCTCAAAGGGCCAATATTAGGAAAGATCCAGCGGGGGGAGGAGGTTACTGTATCCGGCAAGAAAATAAAACCCTCGGAAGTTACTTATATTGTTAAAGGCAAGAAAATAAGTTATATTGCTGATACCGTAAAATGCAAGGGAGCAGATAATCTGGCCCAAGAAGCGGATTTACTGATCTCAGAAGGAACCCATATTGAAGATATAAAATCTAAAACCCGGAAATATATGCATTTAACTGTTAAAGAAGCGGCCGAAATTGCTTCCAGGAATAAGGTTAAAAGATTAATTATAACTCATATAAGTCAACGGTACAAGAATTCAGAAGAAGTGCTTAAGGAAGCTAAGGCCGGATTTAAAAATTCTAAAGTTGCCGAAGATTTTATGGAAGTAGAGGTTTGATGATTGGAAGTTATTTCTGTAATTGGTTTATTGCCATTTCTTTATAAAATCCTCGGGAGTTAACCCCCTCCGCTTGGCCAACTCCACCGACACCGCTAAACATACTCCCGTGTTCTCCAAATCTTCCGGCATCAAGAAATACCAGGGCTCGTCAGGAAATTTAACCCCCAGCCAGGACTCCGCTCCAAACCTGCGGGAAAAAGTTTGTAACTGTTCGATTTCTTCCATTTGGAAATATTTTTTTTGGTCCTTGGTTACTTTGCATTCTATGGCTACCCGCCGAATGGCATTGGCGGCTAAAATATCAGGAGAAGGGTACCTTGAACTGCCTGAACCGGCTACCCTAATGCAGGACCATTCATTTTCATTGAAAAATTTTACAAGATCACGTTCTCCCTTGGTTCCTTTAGCTTTGCGATTCATAAACTAAAATAAGTTTAAGTCGTTTATATAACTTCTTGGAAAGACGTTTTAGGTTGCTTAACAACTAACTTAGGGTAAAATCTCGCTAGGTTTGGATTTATACCTAACTACATTGTTATAAAAAACCAACCCCGTTAGTGAATACAGGAGTGGAAAGCTTAGAGTCTACTAAGCCCAAACAACCGAAACATTTAAAAGTGTTATCACTCATTATAAATAGATAAATGCGCCTAACGCAAAAGAAGATTGAAGAGATTCTAATAAGAATTTTAGGAGAAGAAGGAATGCCCCTAGTTCAGGAACTGTTGGGGAAAAAAAATGTTTCCGAATTTGATTTAGCCATTAGAACTAAACAGGATATAAAAATAGTAAGAAGACAGTTATACAACCTCTATAACCACAATCTAGTTGGTTTTACGCGTAAAAAAGACAAAATAAAAGGGTGGTATATCTATTATTGGACTTTACTTCCAGAAAGCATCCGCTTTAATTATTTTAAAATGAAGCGAGATTTGCTAGCTCGGTTAAAAAATCAGCTGGAAAAGGAAGAAAAAGAGCTATTTTTTGTATCCCCCGATGGCAGCACCCGGATGAATTTTGATCAAGCTATGGAGTTTGATTTCCGCTGCCCGGATACTGGAGAACTATTAATGCAGGATAATAGTGAAGAAAGAAAATTTATGCTTAAAAACAAAATTGAAGAAGTTCAAGCCGAATTGAACCTGCTGATTGCTGAGAGAGAAGTAAGCAAAAAAGAAATAAAACCTACTACTAAAAAAAACAAAACTGCGGATAAATCCAAAGCCAAAAATCTCAAAATTAAAACCAAACCTAAAGTTAAGGCTAAAATGAAACTGCCTGTTAAAAATCCGTCTAAAATAAAATCGTTTAAAGCTAAAAAATAGTCAAAAAAGAATATTAAATCTTGTTAATTCAAATTTTATTAATCACAAGAAACAAAATTTAACGTTTTCTTTTCTTTTTACCGGAAGATCTTCGTTCCAATATCTGGGTGGTCATCCGCTGGATATTTTGTTCCATGGAAGCTACTCTTCTTTCCAAAGTTATCAATACCCGTAAGGAATAAACTATTGCCAATAATGTTCCAATGATTACTGCCAGAATTACCTCTGCCAGCTCTAAACCTGCCATTATAATGTACCTCTTTTGATTTATTTGGCCTGTGAACTTATACCGGACCAATGTATTATATTAGATGGATGTTTTAATAGATATATAAAATTTTCTACTGGTGGGCGTAACATTATGACCAAACAAAATCAAACAGTAGATTTATAAAAAAACAGCCAAATTAAGGTTTTATGGATGATTATGAAAAATTGCTTAAAAAAGCTGTGGAAGAGCTGCCAGAACAAGTTTTAGGCAGTGAAAGGTTTAATATTGAGAAAGTAATGGGCCACTTGGAGGGTAACAAGACCGTATTGATAAATCTCAAAAAAATTGCCAAAGATTTGCGGCGCGATCATAACCACCTTTTAAAGTACTTATTAAGAGAATTGGCAACTCCGGGGAAATATGTAGGGGAAAGAGTTATTTTTGGGACTAAGGTTGCAGCTTCGGTAATTAACAAAAAAATAAAAAAATATGCCAGTGAATTTATTTTCTGTTCAGAATGCAGCAAGCCGGATACTACTTTAGTTGAAGAAAAAAATGCGGCTTATTTAAAATGCCAAGCCTGTGGATCCAAGAAACCGGTAAAAAGAGTATAACCTTAAATTTTAAAAAAAAATACTATTAGTAATATCACTTAAATACAATGGAGTTTATAGTTGCCAGCAAAAAAAGTGTAAATGGAGATTTATTAATTATCACAGATAAAAGTATCCTAGGCCAAAAATTTAGTGAAGGAAAGTTACAACTTGATCTAAATAGTAAGTTTTATTCTGGGACGGAAAAAAATGAACCAGAAGTATTAGTGCTAATTCCTAAAGCCAGACATCTACATTTTACGGGATCAGAAGCGGTTAAATTAGCTCTAAAAATAGGATTAATAGACCCATATAAAATTTTATATGTTCAAGGAGTCCCACATGCTCAAGTAGTTATGGAGGGATAAATATAATCCTTAGTGATTATTGTTTAAACAATTACTGGGATGAGCCCATTTAACCCATAAATCCACCCAATCCCACCTGCTTATCTTTCTCTTTGCCAAAAACTGCTTCGATGTTAATTTTCAAAAGGTCTAAGGTCTGTTTTAAATAAGGAGAAAAGTCGTATTTACTGGCCAATAATAATGAAGGATATAAATATTTTATTACCGATCCTTCGGTAATTGTAAAAATGAGTTTACCATTGCTGCAAGATGTACAGCGGGCGCAGAGTGGCGGCCGGCGATATTTTTCGTTGCAATTAACACATCGAAATCTTTGCATAGAAAACTTACGCAAGTTGCCTTTTATATCACGAATGAAATGTTTTTGTATAACCAACTTAGCCACATCGTCCATATCCACTGCCCTAACTTTTTTAGCAATTTCCATTTGACCTATTAATTTATCATTCATAGAAAGTTCAGTTTTATAAGCCGAACAAAGAACGCCTTTATTAATATTATCCACTGAATGAGTATAACCAAAGTTTTCATATTGATCTGATTTTCCCAATCTATCACCTAATTGTTCTATCTTCTTTCCCTCAGCAGACTTTACTTCCCAAGGGAATTTCATTTCCAAAGCGGATTCATAAAGTTCCAACGGATATTTCCAGGCTACATCAATTCCATGGACCTGATCATCAACCTCAGCCGGGTTTAAAGTTGAGGTTAATACCAAAGGAGCATCCATGGTTTTAGCTCCCCGCCGTTCAGGTAAATACTGACGGGAAAAATTAAGTAAAGCATCTAACAACAACATCACACAAGCTTCATCTCCATCGCAATCTCTCCGCATTCCGGCATGATACATGGGGTGGGTTATTAATCCCTGGGTTTCTGAAAAACCAATAATTCGGCCCACTAACCCGGCAGAAATGTGAGGAGCTAGACCAATCACTAAATGACCTACCAGATCTTCATCTTTTTTAATATTATAAAATGGCTTTAATTCATAAAATCTTTTCAGCAGGTCATCCAAAAAATTGGCCACTCGGGTTAATACCCTGGAAGCTGACTCGTTAAGCGAATTGAATCCAGGAAGAATAACATCCTGAGGCTTAAGCTCTAAAATTTGGTTAGTATCAACTAATTCCTGGCCTTTTATGTCCTTAAAATATCCCAGCTGTTTTAATTTTTCTATCGAAGTGCCAATCTCCTTGGGTTTGAAATGAGTTAGAGGCATTTCGGTGCAGTCATAACGCGTAGTTCCATCTTTATTAACATAAACTTCGTGTTTGGCCCGTAAAATACCTTTAGCCAAATGTTCCACTAGATGATCTCGGTTAGAAGTTCCCCTTATCCCTTTAATTAATTCAGGAATTACTCTCTCCCCTATTTTTTCTTTAGCTTTGTTAAAATAATATTTGATATCAATTTCTTTAATTTTATAAGGAACACCTTTTCCATGACGGCAGGAAGCGTGGTCTAAATTTCCACACATCCGGCAATAATACTTTTTGATTGATTTTTTACCACATACCTCACAGGCCCCGTAGATTGTTTCCAGCTGGCAATCTTCACAGAAAAAAATTGGAAAATTGCTCCTAATTTTGCCTGATTCCATGGCCGCTTGGAAACTTCTTAATCTTCCCCCCTCTTCTCCAACTGGAAACATCACCTGGGGTGAACCAGTTAAATGGCGCATTTTAGCCTTTTCTGGACGACCCATCCTTGCCCCAATGAAAGTTCCGGCCTTGTCACGAAATTTCAAAGGAGAAATAGAATTAATAAATTCTAATCCATTGGTATTAGAAAAAATTTCCTCGGTCAATCGTTTATTTAAACCAACCAATTCTTCAACCGAGTTAATATTAAAAGCTATTAATATAAGTTTGGCTTCAACTGAACTTAAAATTACGCTTTCCCGGTTTATTATTTGATGGCTTATTCCCATAAAATCTAAAGTTTTTTTCCCAGAAGAATGGTTTAAATTATCTAAACTTAGGGGGAGGATTATTTTTTTAACTTCCTTCCCTTCCCATTTTATCTTTCCCTCAACCAGCCATTTAATTAAGATTATTAAATCGTCTTTAGAAACTAATTTCCAATAAAAAGTGTAATCGGGATGCAGGGGCAATTGGAGTGTTTGACTAATTTTAATAGCTTCCTCTAAAGTAGGATAATTTTGCAGTGGGCATTCTAACAACTGCTGCAGACGAGATGGTTCCAGCCCTAATTTTTTTAATAGGCCCGGTAAACCAATCTCGGGTATTTTTTGTTCCAGTTCCAGTGCCCACCATTCGGGGCAATAGCCCGCCGGAACCAAAGCCTGCCCGTTTTCAGAGAAGTCTCCATAATTAAACAAAATATCTCCTAAAAAAATAATTTCTTCTATTTCCTTAAACCATTTTTTGGCCTCATCCTCAGTCTTAAGTTGAAGCACCGATCCATTATACAATCGAACTATGGGACCTTCCAGAGTGTCACAAATCCCCACTACAGTAGCCTTTCCTGGCCGTTCAGTTTTCATTTGAGTTCCTATAGCAATATATTTATACAAGACGATTAAGGTTGCTGGATGTAGACAACAGCAAGAAAAACCAGAATTGCGGCTACGACCATAACGCAGCCTAAATCCGCCTTCCCTTAGAGGATAGGTTAAAATTGGCCGGCCAGCAACTAAATCCATAATAAACGTATTGTTGGCAGCTACCTGCTTAGGTTTATCTTTTTCTTCCTTGTTACCTTTGCCTTCAGCTGCATGAATTTTCTTTTTAAGTTCAATAAATTCACCTAACCAGTCCCATTCCAAATCAAAACTTTTACCCCACTTAGCTAACCTTTTCCACAGTTTGGGAGCTTTCTGAGATAATCCTTCAGCTAGAACCAAGGCTACTCCTCCCCGAATTAAATTAGTTTCAATTCGGGGTAGATCTTTATAATTTGAAACTTCTCTTTTTTCGGTTGGGTCACCATCAACCTCTACCGGTAAATGAAATACCAAGAATCTTAATTCTTCGTCAGAAGGATGATATTGCAGGTTGGTAACCCAATCGTGATAATCATGAACCTCAGAAACATAACGATTAATTTCTTTTTCGTCCGGATCATATTTAGCATAACCTAACTTTGCCCTTACATAATCTGCCAAGATTACTGAAGTGGAAGAAGCTGTTCCACCGGCAGCTCGTATTGGGCCAGCATACTGTAAGGCAAAATAGGTTTGGCCAGCCTTGGTTTGTTTAAATTTTATTCCAATTAATCCTTCCAAAGGAGCAGAAACTATACCTAGGGTCAAGTAGGCAAATCCGGTCCTTATCCCTACTTCGATTGCCTCCCGATCATCTTCAAAAGAACAAAACTTTTTCTTGGCAACCTCTTCCGCAATTTTGAATCCGACTCTCCAATCTAATTGACCATATTCTTTCTCTAATTCTAATATTCTTTCAGGTATACCTTTACCTAAAATTTTGGGAGCAACTACCGAAATTAAACCCACCACTCTCTCGGCCATATTTTTGGCCAGGGGAATAGGAACCTCAGTTTCTGGATCTAGACCTTTACTCCGAGCTTCAGCAGCTAGAAGATAAGCTTCGTTTACTCCTAAATTTAATTTAGCAAAATACTCTTTCATTTCGGAGGAAATGGATTCGGTCATCTTAGCCACCACCCTTTAATTTTATATTTTATCATAATTAAATTGCTGCCATCAAAATATTTGTTGGTTCTAGTGTTAGTTTTAATTTAACTATCAAACCTAAGAATTTTAACTTCCCTGGTTTTTAAGTTGACTACCGGCACTCGAGCGGGCTCCGGCTGGTGACCTAGTTTTTCTTGAAAGGTGGTGGTTGATTGCCAACAGCTTCCTGAAATCATCGTTACACCCTTATAATTAGCTACACAGGAATAATGAATGTGCCCAGTAATAAAAATGTCAGGGATTATTTTAATTAGTAAGGGGTCTTCGATGTGAGCCGGATAATAGGGTGTGGAGGTAAAAGAAGGAGCCAAATGGCGCCGCTTAAGCAAAAATTTCATGATTAAATCGGAGCGATGATATCCCCCACCCATTCGGATAGATTCCACATTAGCCACATAATAATCAAAACTAAACCCATGATACATCAAAACATTAAATCCGGAGAAGGTTTTTGATTTACCAATATTTATTACGGCAGGATTGCTAACCAAAGTAACATTAGGGATAGAATATAGTTCAGGGATAAAATTTTTGTAAAATACAGATTGGGGTTCAGCTAAATGAATTACATCGTGATTTCCGGGGCATATTATTATTTTTTTGTCAGCAGGAATTTGTTTAATTAGCCGACAAAATTCCAAATATTGTTCTTTTAAATTGGTTATTTCCAATTCTTCTTCCTGAGAAGGATAAATACCCACCCCATCTACCAAATCTCCAGCTATAAATATATATTTTACTTTTTTGGCCATCTCTTTTTGAAGATCATTGCCCATTTCCCCCCTTATCCAGCGTAAAAATCTTTTAAATTCCGAACGAAGAAACAGTTTTGAACCAACGTGAATGTCTGAAAGAAAAATTGCATATTCTTCCTCCGGACCTTTTTTAAGTTCATGGATAAGCGGTATATCCGGCCAAAAAATATTTTCAGCAAAGATTATTTTATCCCCACAAACTCCAGTTACTCCAATAACTTCATCCACTACTATATCCTTTGATTCCTTAAATGTTTCCCGATTATTCTTAGAAATTAAAACTTTAATTTTTCCGGTTAAATCTTCTAAAGTAATAATTAAATTGCCATTTTTTGTTTCACCAATCTCTTCCACCACCCCAATTAAAGAAACGTTTTCTCGGTCTTTCTTAGTTATAATCCTATTAATAGTTAAGGTGTTGGCCATTTCTGCCCGATTGCGAAGAATATCTCCTAAATATTTATAACGAGAGGTGAAAAAATTTGCAAAGTCCTGAATAGTATATTTGTGAGGGATGTTTTCATAAAAAAGTACGACTGAAATGGGGGAATTGTTTTCCAACCAGTTTAAGTTATGATCAGAAGTTAGGCTAAGTTTAATTTCTTGATTTTCTGGAAGCTGATCGGATGAAAGTTCGCTGTTGAGGGGAAGGTGTTCTTCAGTTTCAAATTGAGCTGCAATATTATCTGATCTTAATTCCGTTTCCGGACTGGATATTTCTTGGGAGGATGATTCAATTCTTAAATCTAAATTTGAATTTTTAAAATCTGAATTATCTGGATCAGAATTGGTGGATTTAATTTCAGAATGGTTATTAAGATTTAAACTAAGAGAAACTTTCCTAAATTGTTGCAGCTGAGTTTGGTATAAATTGTCATCCCGGTCTTTTTCGGCTTTAACCCTATATCCATCTAATTCATACCAGTCCACTAAGTTTCCAGGTGAGTTTATAATTTCTGAATAATCCTCATTTAAAACTATTATATCCGATTCTTGCTTTATTTTTTCATAGAGGGTTTGATCTAATTCTTTGTCTAATAAATCCTGGCTAACTAAAATACCTTTTTTAAACATCTCCTCAATCAATTTTTTTTGGTTATCCATTTTTGAGATTATTTTAAATTTGTTTTTAATTTGGCCCAGTATATTAAACAGGTTCCATATTGAGTGATTTTTCCAACAATTCTTTCAATTTTATCACAATGTTTTCCTCAATAGATAAGGAAATTTCCCTAGTCCGACCATACCGGCCTTTAGAGATAATCTTAGCATTTATTACTCCTAACATATCCAACTCGGCTAAGATGTCCGACACTCTTCTTTGAGTAAGGACATTTAATCCCCCCTTTTTACATAAATTTTGATAGATATCATAAATCTCCCCAGTGTAAAAGCTTCTTTTTTGAGGATAAAGTAATAATATGGAATATAATATGGATTGAAATTGTTTAGGCTGATTAATAGTAGAATTAATTATTTTATCCGCTTCCACTCTTTTTTCAGCTTCATCTAAATGTATAATTTCAATAATGCTGGACCCGCTTCGTTCAGCTATTTCTCCGGCTACCCTAAGTAAATCAATAGAACGACGAACGTCTCCATGTTCACGAGCAGCATAGGCCGCACACTTTTCAATTACGCCCACTTGAATGGTTCCTTCTTTAAAGGCTCGTTCTGATCTCTTACGCAGGATGTCTTGGATCTGCAAAGCATTATAAGGTGGAAAAATTATTTCTTCCTCGGACAAACTACTCTTTACCCTAGGATCTAAATTCTCAGAAAAAACTAGATTATTAGAGATCCCAATGAGACATATCTGGGAATTTCGAAGTTCAGAATTAATTCGAGTTAAATTGTATAACATTTCATCACCTATTTTACTAGTAAGCTGATCAATTTCATCTAAAAACAATAATATAATCTGTTTTTTTTGGTCTACCAATTCATAAAAAATGTTATAAACCTGATCCGTAGGCAGACCGGTGGAGGCAACTTCTTGTCCAAATTCTTTAATTAATTGAGCTATTAAACGATATTCTGTGTCCGCAACTCGTTTTAATTTGCAATTTATATATATAGGCTTAAGTAAAATCCTATTTTCTCTAGCAATCTTAAGCATAGAATTTAAAATATATTTAACCGTTAAGGTCTTGCCAGTTCCAGTTTTACCATAAATAAAGAGGTTAGAGGGCTTTTCCAGTCTTAAGGCAGGAGCTAATATTTGAGCTATTTCCTGAACCTGCTCCTCTCGATAAATTACATCCTCCGGGATGTAAGAAGATAATAAGACGGATTTATCTATAAAAAAAGATTCCTTTTTGAGATATTTTTCAAAAAAACTGCCTATCTTCAATGTATGACCCCCCTTTGTTTCTAATGGAAATTATTTAACTAAATTATTTAGTGTGTTTTACTAATAGTTTAGGAGCTTAGTTGATAATTTCAAGGTTATCACCTAAATCCTATTTAAACCCATATTTAGGATAATTCCTGCCTTAATTGTGTATTAAACCGATGATTTAATTAAGTTTTTATAAAAAAGATTAAAACTTAAAATTCTAATTTTAATATATTTGTTACACCCCTTTAATGCTGATGGAAATTAAATGAATTAACTAGTATAAATAACTATTGTTAAACCTAAATTATAAACCTAAATTATAAACCTAAATTATTTTATAAATTTGTATTTGATATATTTATTTTTAATCTAGAAGCTTAATATTAAAATAAGTTTTGTTTTTCTAAAATTTTTGGAAAGTTGGTTCAAATCAAAATAAGCTTAAAAAATTATAATTTATATATTTTCTATATTGAAAATAATATAATATAATATAATTATCTAATATTATTATAATACAATTGTTGTAAAAGATAATTGTGAGTGTTGTATTAAAATTTTAAAAGATAAAGAATAATATATTTTTTATGGTGTAGGATATAATAAAATCATAATAAGATAATAATCCTAAAATAATATTAAAAAAATTCCATGCGAAATGAAGCTTACCTCAATTTATTGGATATATAAGGGTTAAATAAAGCTGATAATACACTTATTTTATTTTCGATTAAAATAAACTTAATTTTTGATTATTAGTAAATCTTTTTGTTGAATCTGTCCTAAAAAATATCTTTGATAGTTTTTATCAGAAGAATATTATCTCCACAAGAAATCATGGGGTGTCACTATCATTAATATGGCTTTTTGATATTTGTTTTTTATAACTAAGGTGATAGTAGGTGTTATTTTCAATTTTGGGCTTGCCTTACAAATACGCTTAGCTACCGAAAATTCTAATGTTGTTATCTTCGTTAAAATCGTAAAGAAAAAACTTATGAAATGTTCGCACTTCATCTAACAAAATTTTAACGAAATTATTGGAACATAAAATAATAAAAAACGAAGGATTTACCTTTCTTGAACATATTGTTCTACTGGCTTTCCATCTATTTCTAAATAAACTCGCTGTCCATTAAAGTAATAAAATCTTTCTGGAGCTTCTTGACTAATAACATTTTCTATTTGCACTTGTGGTGCTTTTTGATAACTGTCAAGAATCTCTTGTGTTCTACTACAAGATTTTATTCCAGCAATCGCAGCAATACCTATCGCTATATATGTTATCCAGTCAGGTAGATTATTATAGATTATATGTTGATTTCTCTTAATTGTGTCTAACTTGTCATTCATTTTTTTAACATCGTCTTCTAGTGCATACTTAGTGAGAAAAATCAGTAATTTATAAACTTTTAGTTTTTTTACTACTTGAAAGTTTGAAAGTTAATAATCTATTTTTCAACAACTACGATAACAACAAATTTTTGGCAAGCCCAGAACTCGAGATTTTTGCTCTTCGAGCATCGTTGCACTAAAATCTCGTCCTCATTTCATTCGGAGAAACTAACAGGGCCCGTTGTTAAGTGCTTATATTCAAAATCAATTTTAAAAAATTTTAAATACTCTCTTAAGATTTCAAATAGATGGTTTTAGAATCACTATTCAATCCGTTTACGGTAAAAAAGAAACCTTGGCAGATGTTTGGAGCAGGTTTTATTTATTCCATTATTGGTTTAGGTTTATCTTATTTTGTGTTTAGAGATGCAGCCAGCCTTCTTACTGTTTTTTTAATTGTGATAGCTGCCTTGCCTATGATTTTTGTGACTATTAAAAATGAAGAAGAATTAGATATGAAATATGATGGGGAAATTAAATTATTGAAAGAACATACTAAAGTATTAATATTCTTAATGTTCTTGTTTTTTGGAATAACTGTTGGTTTGGTTTTAGCTTATATTATATTGCCTCAAGCTGTAGTAGATTCGGTCTTTAGTTTACAGCAACAGGCAATTGTCAATGTAAATAACAATATTCATGGCAGTGTCTTAGGTTTTGCTCTTAAATTAGATTTATTTAGTAAAATATTTGTAAATAATATAAAAGTCATGTTTTTTTGTTTAATTTTTTCTTTTTTGTATGGGACGGGAGCTATATTTATCTTAGCTTGGAATGCTTCGGTAATCGCTACGGCTATAGGTAGTTTATTCAAAAGTGAATTAACTAAGACTGCTTCTATAGTGGGCTTAAATTCAATCACTGGTTATTTTGGCGCAGCCACTTTAAGTTTTTTTAGATATATGACTCATGGTTTTTTTGAAATAGCAGCCTATTTTGTGGCTGGATTGGCAGGTGGAATTATTTCCATAGCTTTAATTAAACACAATTTAAAAGAAAATAGAGTTATTTTAGACTCTTTGGATCTGGTTTTGATAAGTTTAGCCTTATTATTTGTAGCCGGGATAATTGAAGTTTATTTAACTCCAGTGCTGTTTGCTTAGTTTTTAATAAGCCTATTATGGAGATTATACTTAAGTTATACTAATTAATCTTTGTTAAATCTAATTATAACACTTTAACTTTTCCGGGCATATTTTGAAAAATATCTCCTTTTTCCAGCATATTTTCAATTAATTTTTCTGTATTTTCTAAGGTAGATTTTTCTAAAATATCTTCAATCAACACTCCTTCACCTTTGTCTAATTCCTTGATTAATTTGGATATTTTTTTAAT